>JACQXH010000157.1 GCA_016208845.1 Nitrospirota bacterium
CTGAACCTGTCAAACTGCCTGCGCTCAGATTTATCAAGCACAGACGTAATTTCCTGGATGAGTTTCTCAGCAGTAAAAGGCTTAAGCATATAGGCGCTTACGCCTATCTCCTTGGCCCGTTCAACACATTCCTTGTCTCTGTTGCCGGTTAGCATGATGAAAGGCAGGGTTTTCAAATCAGGCTGTTTTCTAACCCACACCAGGAGTTCGTCGCCTCCTATTACAGGCATTTCCCAGTCACACAGAACAAGGTCGTATTTTTTCTTTCCCAGTCTGCTTTGCGCATCGCTGCCGTTTGATACCTCGTCAATTTCAATTGATTTATAATTGTTCTCAAGGCTGTATTTGACGAGATTTCGCACAGGGGCCACACTGTCTGCTATCAACACCCTAAGTTTTTCCATAAATTATATTAGTAAAAAAAGAAGCGATTTTTATAAATATGAACAATATTTTGTGGTATTAAATTAAGCAATCACGATCCTTTCATCTCTTAAGTTATTATCGGACAAACATGCTGAAACATTAGTTTATTAGGGTTATATAAGGTTTTTTTTATAGATAGGGGCAGATATAATGCTTGTTCAGAGCTGAAGATATTCCTTAATAAGCATAGGATAACGCTTTGGATTAAAAAGAATATTTGTTATATAATAACATTCGTGTGTGCAAAAGCATCTCTTTTTGTTGATTGACCGGATGACCTTTTTGGCATTTCCGGAATTCAAGAGCTTAGCTACATTGTATCCGCTGTCACGCACGTTGCCGAGTTTCTCTGAAAACGATTCACAGGGGTAGACATCTCCTGATTCTGTAAGTACCATGTTTAATTTTCCCGCAAAACAGGGGATCACTTGTTTCTTCTGAATAGCAGTCTCATGGATAAGATTGCGCTGCAGTATATCCTGTGCGGCCTTGAGCCTTGCCCCTTTGAAACGGTAGAAGCCTGATTTGCCATTCTTAAGGTTTGCTTCCAGAAGTTTAATTGTCCCATGATATTTAGTGATGTCAATATCTTTCAGAGTTGAATCCGGAACATCTCCTCTTATCAGTGATACGGTGTGCGTATTGATATTATCCATTTTGCTGACAAACTCTATGATATCGGCCATATTATCCTGATTGGCAGAGCAGAACACAGTATTTATGCCAAGCTCAAAATTCCCGTACCTTCCGAGCAGGGTTCCCAGCCTGCTGTGGGTCTGCAGGGTCCGTCTGAAACTGCCCTTTCCGCGCAGAGAATCATGTACTGATTCGGTGCCGTCAATGGAAAGCTTTACGGCAATAGTGCTTTTCCTGCAATATCTGAGAATTGTCTCGATCTTTTCATATATGACATTGGTCAGCAGGCCGTTCGTGGGGAAAAGGATTATCGAAGGCTTGTTCCTGTCATAAAATAATCTGGTTATGTCCGCAAGGTCGTCCCTGAGGAATATCTCTCCGCCTGAAAATGCAAGCCACAGGAGTTTGCCCATTGAACGGGAGATTTTTTCAATTTCCCCCAGGCTTAATTCAGCAGATCCCTGAACAGGAGATGAAGACAGATAAAAACAGAAAGGGCATTGTGAATTGCACTTTCTGGTAAGAAAAAAGGTGAGCTGTATCGGCTTGCGTTTGTATATGACAGAGCCTAAGTGTCTGAGCGTCGAATAGGTCATTATATTTTCCGAATGTTTAAACTTGCGCTTCCCTGTAGCCTGCTACAGGGTCACCGTATTTTTTGTCATTCCGGACCTGCCTGCCGGCAGGCAGGCTTGATGCGGAATCCATTTTTTATATTTTCCGGATTCCCGGCTTCGCAGGAATGACAATGTTACAGCTAAATTAATTTAAGATACCCCGCAGCTCGGAACGAGTTGTATCGGCTTGCTGCGGGGAGGTTCATTCGCGGCAAAAAGCTTTCTTGTAAGTTTCTTTTTTAAATAAATAGTCTATCAGGCCTGCGCATGCCCCCATTCCTACCGGAACCGGGTAGATCACGGAATAGTAAAGAAAAGCGCGAAAAGCAAATTCAGTTCCTTTTGTCTCATGAAAGGCCCTTAGCAGTTTTCTGCTTATAAAGGCATTAAGTGCAAATATCGCTGTTGCAGAAAATAAGAACAAGAATTTATGGAAAAGTATCCATAAAATAAAAAAGGCGAGGATTGCCCCATATGATAATATATTGATCTTAAATTCTCTTGATGCAGTGCCCGAGTCCACGAGTATATCTTTGTTGTTCAGAGAGTAGATGGCCCAGTAGCGGGATTTTCTTGCGGCGTTTTTTATGGACCGGTATAAGGAAAAATTAAAAATATGCCCCACTTGTATGGCAGGATTCATAATTAGTCTTAACCCAGATCTTCTCAGTCTGTGACTGAATTCGACGTCCTCCATTATTGGTAAAAAATCTTCAGAAAAGCCTCCGCTTTTTATGAAGGCCTGCTTGTGGATGATCATTGCATGAGCAGCAATGTAGTCAGGGCCGTCAATATTCTTGGTCTCAGAATAGTTTACAAATACAGACTGAAAGGCATTAAAAAAACCCTTATCATAAGGTAATCTGGTATATGTGCCTCCTATCACTACATCCGCCTCAGTCGCAGACAGGGTACTGCCTACAATAGACAGGGTATCTTTAAGCAGAACGCAGTCTGCATCTATGAAGAACAAGTAACTGCCTGAGCTGTTTTTAGCGCCGATATTTCTCGCCTTTGAAGCTCCGGAATGTGTTTTCAGGGATACAAGCCTGCATGGGAATTGGCCTATTATCTCGAGGGAATTGTCCTCTGAGCAGTCATCTACTACTATTACTTCAAAGTTTCTGTATGCTGATGAAAATACAGCCTCAAGGCATTGTCCAATAGTTGAGGCCTTGTTGTAGTTGGGAATAATAACAGATATTAACAGCCTGGAATTCATAATTATCAATGACGGAATTATTAAGTGTAAATATTTATGTGGTTTATTGTAATTGATGGGCGGTGACAGGGTCAATCAGAGTACGATCAATGGGTGTGCAACAAATTCATTGGAAAACTATTTCTTCAGGGGAGTTGCTGTTCCTTATCCACCTTTAGCAAGGGGGCCTGCCTGTCGGCAGGCAGGCGCAGATAATGAGGATTTTTCTCATGTTCAGGGGGCAGAATAATACCTCCTCATAGCTCCCCTCGTATTTTAGGAGGGGATTAAGGGGTGGTAAATAAATGGCAGGAAAGATCCATAACATTAAAAACCTTAAAAGAAACAGGAAAAAATTTATAAGCAGTATTACTCCTGCTGGAGTTGAATCGGGTTTTCTTTAATAAGAGGGAAAATTAGTTGCGCAGAATTTACCAGCTTTGGAATAAGAAAGGCCCAAATAACTATTGACTATGCACACATTAAAAGAAATGCTACAATTATATATATGAATTATGAGACGTTCAGTGTTGTAAAAAGAGTGCATGAGATTTTTAAACAAAAAGGCATAACCCTATCAGTTGCCGAGTCATGTACCGGAGGGCTTATATCTCATGTTATCACAAGTACTCCCGGTGCGAGTGCTTTTTTTAATGCAGGAGTTGTATCGTATTCTGCAGACGCAAAGAAGGACATCCTCAGGGTCTCTCCTGAAATAATTCAGCACTCCGGCATCATAAGTGATGAAATGGCATGTGAGATGGCAGAAAGAATCCGTATCATTGCCAAAGCAGATTATTCTCTTGCTACCACGGGAAATCTCGGCCCTGACGCACAGGAAGGCAAAGAGACGGGCCTGGTTTATGTAGCAGTCAGCAAAGAAGGAAAAACTCTTTCACACACATTGCATTTGTCAGGCGACAGGCGTATGAACAAAGAGGAAGCGTCTCTGGCAGCGCTGAGGTTTTTGATTGACTTTGTTAATGATAAGTAATTAAATTTGATATATTTATTTTCTTATTTGCGGGTCCTGGTCAGAAAAACATCAATAAACCATCCTCTCTTCTTGGCGTATCAGAGCGATGCGTTTGCAGGGAGGACGAGCCTGTCTGAGATCTGACAGGGACCTGGGAGGATTGGCATGATCAGGGATACCGCCTGCAATTTAGATAGATGATAAAAGTACCGGGCCATATTGAAGAACAAATAGAAAAGCTCGTTAAGGAACTCAACTACCACTGCTACCGCTATTATGTCCTTGATTCTCCTGTCATCCCGGATGAGGAATATGATCGTCAATACAGAAGCCTGAAAGAACTCGAAGAACATTACAACTATATCCTTGCTGACTCGCCTACACAGCGCGTTGGCGCACCCGCTCTTGATAAGTTCGAAAAAGTAAAACATGCGGAACCCATGCTTTCGCTGGATAATGCCTTTTCGCATGATGAAGTGCGGGGGTTTGATGAACGGGTCCGGAGGCTCCTCAAGACAGAGGGGAATGTGGAATACACGGTTGAGCCGAAGTATGACGGTCTTGCTATGGAGCTGACTTATAAAAACGGAATTCTTTACAAGGCTTCGACCAGAGGGGACGGTTATGAAGGAGAAGACGTTACAGTGAATATCAAGACCATCCGGGCCGTTCCTCTGAAAATTGAAGCGGTTGATGTCCCGGAAGAGATAGATAGCCGCGGTGAGGTCTATATGGACCTCAGGGAATTTGAGGCGTTGAACAGGGAAAGGGAAAAAGAAGGTGGCCCTGCATTTGCAAATCCAAGAAATGCTGCGGCAGGCTCTGTGAGACAACTTGATTCATCTATAACTGTGAAAAGAAAACTTCATCTGGCATGCTACGGCATCGGCGCTGTAAAGGGAATGGATTTTAAAAGCCAGTGGGAATTCGTCAAATGGCTTGAAAAGGCGCGCTTCCCGATCCCGTCAATGATAAGACTTGTTGAAGGAATAGATAGGGTCCTTGAAGTTATAAAAGAGATCGGGGAAAAACGGAATACTTTTCCATTTGAGGCGGACGGTGCAGTGATAAAGGTCAACAACTTCGAATTGCAGAAGATGCTCGGCATTAAAACGAGAGAACCGCGCTGGGCGACGGCATATAAGTTCCCGGCTCATCAGGGCATGACAAAAATCAATGAGATAATAGCGAGCGTGGGAAGGACGGGCGTGATAACTCCTGTAGCCTTACTTGAACCTGTCAGGATCGGAGGAGTTAAAGTTTCGCGTTCAACACTTCATAACTGGGATGAGATCGACAGAAAAGATATCCGTGTTGGAGATACGGTAATTATAGAGAGGGCAGGAGATGTGATCCCTCATGTTATATCCATAATAAAGGACAGCAGGACGGGCAATGAAAAATATTTAAAAAAAAAAAAAAAATGCCCTGTCTGCGGTTCGGCGGTTGAGAGAGATGACGGAGTGGTTGCTTACAGGTGCGTTGGCTTGAATTGTCCTGCGCAGGTGCAGGAGAGGATAAGGCACTACGCATCAAGGGCAGCAATGGACATCGAGGGTCTTGGAGAAAAGAACGTGGAATTGCTTTTTTCAAGCGAACTCATTAAACACTTTGTTGATATTTATAAACTCAGGAAAGAAGACCTGCTTGGACTTCCCCGGTTTGCGGAAAAGTCGGCGCAGAACCTGATAGATGCTATTGAAAAAAGCAAACACACAACGCTTGCACGGTTTCTCTATTCACTTGGGGTCCTGCATGTCGGCGAATACGCTGCAAAAGTCCTTGCAAGGAACTTCAAGGATATCGAGGAATTGTATCATGTAAAACCTGAAATGATAATTGGTATAAGGCAGATTGGAGATAAAATCGCAGACTCGATAACACGTTTTTTTAATGACCCTCAGAATCTCACTACTCTTAAGACGCTGAAATCCCTTGGAATTAAGATATCCAATCTCTTTTGAGGCCAAGGCAGGAAGTTGAAGGCCTTATTGAGGGAATGGGCGGGCATGTGTCAAGCGCTGTGTCAAAGAGCACCAACTACCTCATAGCAGGTGAAGCGCCTGGTTCCAAGCTCGGCAAGGCTAAAGCGCTTGGCATTAAAACGATTTCTTATGACGAATTACTTGGGATGATTAGCGACAAAAAAGCAATAACATAGTCAGCCCACGGGCAAAGATGCCATTTCTTCTATGCAGACAGGTCCGACGGGGCTGACAGCCATCTTTGACTGCTGCGATATGGGGTCAATCGCATTTCCAGGGTTAAGATGGTGGATCAATTTAAGTGTCGGAATAATTTACATGCAAGCAGCCTTAGCGATTAAAACCCGTCGGAATATATTACACCTGCCTGTGTTCTAATTTCTTATATTAGGAGAATCATTTAATTATAAGTAGTTACAATCTGGCAGGATTATTGCATATTTATGAAATAGTTCTTATAATTGGGGGTATAAATGAAAAAAACATTAATGATTTGCACTTTAATAATATCATTATTTCACTTCGCCGGTTCAGCGCTGGCAACTACAATGAAATTCCAACCTGATGCTTTTGCTCTTAACAGCCTGGATCATTCTTATGCCTACAAATGGGGTGTAAATTTTACTATTCCCGAGGGCCAAAAAATTTCATCATTGCAGATTGAATTTAACCATTTCCGGAACTGGGACAATGAAACTAATGTTTTATATGTCCATCTGCTGGCTTCAGCTGATGATGGTGTAACAGAAATTATTGATTATACAGACGGTAATTATGATTTTTTTGAAGGCCAGGGTATTGAATTATTCACATTGCATGATATTTCTTCCCAGCCCCGGTTCATTACACATTCGTTTACTGAAGGTCAGCTTGATACCCTTATGAAATATGCAGTTGATGGCAATATTGGCATAGGACTTGATCCAGATTGCCACTTCTGGAGCGATGGTATATTTCTGAAGGCTGAATTTGTTCCGGTCCAGTCAGTGCCTGAGCCAGCGACTTTATTATTATTAGGCCCGGGCATGCTGGGTCTGGGATATTACTTAAGGCGCATTAAAAAATAATTTATAGAAGTGTTTTTAAGAAAATGATAATTCGGTGTATCTTCCTGTGAAGCTCTCTGTTTTCAGAGAGCTTCATTTTTTTTTCAGATTTTTTCACCATACTATCATCCGAGCACTTTTCAGGGCATATCCAGCAGTATTCCCTCTTTCTGAAAATTCGTATAAAATATCCTATTAACCATTTCTGGATTTGATAAAAATATCTTGGGAGGAATGATGTCTCAAACATTCAAGGACGCTGCTTCTTGCTGGAAGGCCTTGCTCTCGGATGTTACTAATCAAAGGGAGTTATTGGCAGCAATCGGGCAGTTTGCCCGTATAAACACCGCACCTGCAAAAATAGAATTCGGAACCTCAGGCTGGCGAGGCGAGATCGGCACTGATTTTACATTTTACAATGTCAGGATCGTGACTTCGGCGATCATAAATATGTTCAAAGCAGAGGACGCTTCTGTTGTGAAGGCTATGGGCGTATCCGGTTTTGAAGAGATTAAAACAAGAGGAATTATTGTGGGTCATGACAATAGATTTCTCGGCAGGGAGTTTGCGATGGAGGTCATTGGATTGCTGCAAAAAGAAGGTATCAGGACCTGGTATGCCGGAGAGGCCGCCACGCCTGAATTATCAGCAGGTGTTGAGATGATGAAGGCCGCGTGTTCAATTAATCTCACCCCGTCACATAATCCAGCCAATTACGGCGGATTTAAATTCAATCCTTCTGACGGCGGGCCTGCGGGATCTGAAATTACAAATAAAATAGCAGAAATAGCAAACAATATAATGG
>JACQXH010000158.1 GCA_016208845.1 Nitrospirota bacterium
CCCTGTCCGGCCTCTTCACCAAAATAAAAAGTAATAAGACAGAGCGTTACGACCCTGACGACGTTTCCTATCAATGCGAGAGGGACTATGCAGGATGTCAGGATGAGTTTTTTTGACAGGCCCCCCTTGCTTATATATACATAGACCAGCACTAAAGAAAACATTGTAATGAGGGAACGAAAACCGCTGCACGGCGCTCCCATGAAGATCTTATTGTATCCGATCGTCAATTCAAGACCTTCTCTTGTGATTGGATAATCCAGCAAGTTCAATATTTTCTCTGTAGCATAAGAGGCCCCGTGACGCATGGGAAGGGTGATGCTGTCAAGAATGCCCAACGGCGGGGGTACGAGGAGCAAAAGATACAGTAAGGGAAACAATAGCGCTTTTGTGATATTTGTCCCGTAAAGATAGCTTATCAGACCGAAAAGCAAGGGGATTAAAGAGAGCGACAAAATAAATAAATAACCCTGCCGCCACCCGAAAACAAACATTAATACCCCGAAAAAAATTGCGATAAGCCCGAGGTAATTTACTTTGCCCTGCATATTAATATTTTGATAAAGTTCTTTCAGTTGATTCCGCTTTCGCCATGTGAGCCATAAAGATATGGGCAGAACAAAATAGGCATGTGTGTAATCAACGCTCTCCCAGCTCATATTGTAGAGTTTGTAGAACACAGGGGCATACATCGATGCCACGAGCAGCCAGATAAAATAATTAAGCATATTTATCTAATCTCTCCTTTTCACTTCGAAAGACCCTATTATGAGGACGTCAACCATATCTTCCTTCAAAGCCTTTAGCGCGTCGGAAGGCAGGCAGACAATCGGTTCTTCATGTTTATTGAATGATGTATTAACAAGCGATAACCCGCCTGTTTCTTCATGCCATTTTAAAAGCAATTTGTGGATTGCCGGTTCACTTCTGTCTGATACTATCTGCGGCCGCGCCGTTCCGTCTATATGCACCACAGCAGGGGAATTCCTCATCATCTCCTCGGTACAATCATATGTAATCGTCATATAGTAGCTTGAGACATGATCCGGCCTCCAGTTCTTATAACATCTTTCAGCAAACTCAACGGCCGTTACCGGGGCAAAAGGCATGAACTCGGTCCGCTGCATTCTCTTGTTGAGCCACTTGTTGACAGAAGTATCTTTCGAGTGATATAGAATGCTCCGGTGGCAAAGCGCCCTCGGCCCATGCTCCATACGTCCCTGAAACCAGCCAACCACTTTATTATCTTTGATAGCGTCAATCGCTGATCTGATCTTATGTTCATCATCCGGAAGTTTTTTTATATTAAACTCATTATTAGCAAGACACAGCTCAATTTCCTGATCATTGAATTCCGGGCCCAGGAACATTGTATCTATTTGAACTTTTTGCCCGGTTAACTGGAATGCAGCAGCTACAGCAGCTCCTAAAGCGAGGCCGCCATCGGACATGTGAGGCTGTATGAAAACATTATTCACTTGCGGGATATCCAGTATCTTCTTGTTCAGTGAAACATTGGCAAAAACGCCTCCTGCCATGCAGACATGCGTTAGCCCGGTTTTTTTTAAATAATGCTCCGTTATGCCTGTCACGAGATTTTCCAGGTGCCGCTGGGCAGCGGCGGCAATGTCTTCGCGTTTGGCCCCGCTGATGATCTTTATTAATTCATCAGAAAAAACCGCGTTATGCATCCAGGGCCGGTAAAACGGACCCACATGAGAAATAAAGCGCCCATCTTTGTAGGATATCATTTTTTCCATAAGAGGAAGATATTTTAACGGATCACCATAGGCGGCAAGACCGGTAACTTTCCCTTCATGCCGGTTAACCTTGAAACCCAATAAAGCCGTGATGCGTGCATAGAAGAACCCCAGGCTGTACATAGTCGATGAACGATGCAGGACCTCATGTTTATGATTGTCGAATACGCTCACGGTAAATGACTGATAATCGCCGCGTCCGTCAGCGGTTAGAACCAGGGTGCTGTTAAACGGGGAGCATGCAAAGGCACTGACCGCATGACATTCGTGATGGTCGAAAAAAATGGTTTTGAACTTCAGGCCGTTTTGTTTTACAAACTGGAGAAAATTTCCGCGAACTTCTTCATCCCTGCTTATTTCAATTTCTATCCTTTTACGAAAAGTCTCTATTTGTTCGTAATTATTGCGGGCTTCTTCCACCACGCGGTCAAAAAACATAAGTAAATGTTTTTTGGAATTGAAATCAGCTCCCCATCCATAGGCTATATGATCAACATCAGAGAGCTTTATGCCCTGTTGTCTTAAGACGTAATCAATGGACCGTGACGGCCAGCTGCTGTCGTTCTTGATCCGTGAATATCTTTCTTCGCTGGCAGCAGCAACTACTTCGTTGTTTTTGACAAGGCAGGCGCCGGAGACTTCCTCATTTACAATTCCTAAAATCAACATGCTTATGATATCATACAAAAAAAACGGTGCTTTTAGAAGGTGTTGATATTATGATTCACATTCAGCCGGATTATTGGCAGACTATGCTGCACATAATATCTTTGAATCATTTCTGTCTGTCTTCAGGCAGGCAGGTACCAGAGGATCGGGACTTAACGTGTCAGTAAAAAGATCATCTTAAATATAAATACTTCATAGAGCTTGATAAATAACATGGAGATTTGTAAAGTGGGTTAGTCTTATTATATGGATATCTTCGATGCTGACTTCGGAAGGCTGATTGAGGTATTGAAAGAACAGGGGTATGAGGGAACTAAGGTTCTTCCATTGGTGAAAAAAAAGTTTCCCGGGCCTTCTGAACTGCTATTCTGGATCAACTATCAATTCATTAAAGAGAACAGCAACTTCACACCAACTTTTTTTACTTCCTTTTACCACCGTCGTTTTATGTCTCAAAAACCAAATGCTTTTATGATGTTTCAGTTGTTTGCTCAAAACAAGCCTGTATCATCTGACGATTTAAGAAGTTTTCTAAAAAAAGAAGATATTGATTTGTTTGTCGGGGCTAACTTTATCATAGAGGAAGAAGGCTTTTTCCGGTCCAGCATAAGGATCCTTTCATTCTTTGATCACTTTATTGCCGCCGATCCTTTTGACAGGTCTATCAAGGACTATACATATTTCGGAATCGATTCCCTTCAGCTTGCCAATAATGTCCGTTCAGGTCTGGCAGGCCGGAAGTTTCATCGGGCTATCGACATTGGAACCGGTGCCGGGGTACAGGCCCTGAATGTTGCTCATCAATGTGACGAGGTGGTTGGGGTGGATATTAATCCACGGGCCGTCAGGTTTGCTCAGACCAATGCACGGATCAATAACATAACCAATGCAAAATTTATTTTGTCGAATCTGTTTGATAAAGTCAGCGGTACATTTGATCTGCTCGTTTCAAATCCTCCCTTTGTGTTCTACCCTGAAACCAATTACGATCCTTTGACGTATCGTGACGGATTTGGAGGGAAGCTGGGACTGAAAATCACATGTGCCATCCTGGAACAATTGGACAGAATTCTTGCTGATAACGGTGTAGCTAAAATAATTTGTACGTCTCCAAAGATCCGGAACAGGGACGTTCTTGCAGAGGAAATTACAAGAATATTTTCAAATAAAAGATACGGGATTAGCCTCAAACCGATAAGATATTTCATGCATCCCAACTATTTTGTTTTTCACCGTAAACACCATATCGTCTACAACATTCTCTATATCGTTACCCTGGAAAGAGGCGGCAGATTTTCACTGCAAATTGAACGGAGAGGCCCATTTGACGTATTTTCGGACCTTTATGAACTTTGTCTCTTATATATTTATTTTTTTTTCAGGCGGATTTTTGATCTTGTTTCACTTAAATGGAGACGTTGATGAATAGGGTGAACGCTTTATCATCAAAGGCTGAAAATCTTATGCCCGGGGTATATATGTCCTACCAATGGAATTCTGTTATAATAAAAGGCTTGTTGAACCCTTTGAAATGAGGATGCTCCAATGAAAACGAATGACAGAGTCTGCGTTTTGGGCATGGGCTTTATCGGCTTGACTTTAGCGGCAACATTAGCTGAGGCTGGCGTAAAAGTACTCGGGGTTGATGTTTCAGCGGATGTAATAAACGCCCTGAAGAGAAAAAAGTGCTATTTTTTTGAACCCGGTATAGAAGAACTGCTGACAAAACATGCCGGCCGTAATTTGAAATTTGATGTTAGGTTAAAGGATAAATCCTGCAATTATTATATTATCTGCGTAGGAACGCCTATTGACCCGGTCTCTCATAAACCTAAACTGGAATATATTCAAAATGCAGCACGCAGTATTTTCCCTTATATTGAAAAAGGCGATACGGTTATTTTACGGTCCACGGTGCCAATGGGAACCTCACGCACTCTTATCATGCGCATGATCGAGGACGGAACAGGATTGAAAGCCGGAAAAGATTTCTCTTTCGGCTTTGTTCCTGAGAGGACTGTTGAAGGGAACGCGCTTTATGAACAGAAGAATATCCCGCAGATAATCGGGGCGTTTGATAAAAAAAGCGATAAAAAAATAGCAAAGATTTTCAGCGCATTTAACGGTAAATTGATTTATGTGCCGGATATAGAGCATGCAGAACTGTGCAAGATTATTGATAATACCTATCGCGACGTCGTTTTCTCTTATGCCAATCAGATGGCGATGATATGTGAAGAATTAGGACTGGATTTCAATATGGTCCGTCACGCGTGCAATACTGAATATGACAGGAACGGCATTCCGGCCCCCAGCCCGGGGGTCGGCGGGGCCTGTCTCACGAAAGACCCTTACATCCTCATAGACTTGTGCAATAAGCTTAACATCAACACAGAACTCATTAAGGCTGCGAGAGAGATCAATAAGGCTGCGGTATTTCATCTGGCTAAAAAGATTTTGAACAGGCTGTCTGCTCTTGGGAAAAATGTATGTTCTTCGAAGATATTTATAATGGGAGTTGCTTTCAAGGGAGATCCGGAGACAAGCGACACGAGGTTTTCGACTACTATTGATCTGATCAATTACTTAAAACCTTTTTGCTCGAGGCTTTATTGCTATGACGGCATTGTGCCCCGCGAAGAAATCGAAGTAAATGGCGTGAAAAGCTGTTCCATCAGGGATGGCTTTGTGCATGCTGATGCAGTAGTAATTATGAATGTTCATAAAAGTCACAGGGATTTGGATGTAAGAAAGCTTGCTGAAAAAGCTAACAGGCCTTTGATCTTCATTGATTGCTGGGGTCTCTATGACAAGCAGAGCATTGAAGCCGGCGGAGACATAATTTATAGCAGTGTAGGTCTGTATTGATTCAGAGAAGAGGGTTCGAGGAGTCAAGGGCTCGAGAGGTCAAGTGGTTTTTAAATCAGGGATCAAGAGTCGCTCACCGGCTGGTCGTCTGGGGAGGCAAAAAAAAATAATGGAAGACAAAATCAGGTGGTGGGTTCCGCAGATCGGCGATCAAGAGGGAAAATATATAAAGCAGGTCCTGGATAAAAGTTTTCCGAACGAAGGCGAGCTTGCCGCATTGTTTGAGCAAAAAATATCAGGGCTGCTGCACTGCAAACATGCGGTGACCGTAACTAGCGGCACGTCGGCTTTATTTCTGTCATTGAAGGCCTTGGGTGTGAGAGCCAGTGATGAAGTCATAGTCCCTGATGTTACGTTCATCGCGACTGCCAATGCCGTAGAGATGTGCGGCGCGATACCAGTCCTCGTTGATGTGGACCCGCGAACGTTAACAATGGACCCTGAAGCATTTAAAAGGGCCATAACAGACAAGACCAAAGCAGTCATCGTTGTTCATGTCAGCGGCCGGGCCACGGACATGGAGTCCATTATCAGCATAGCTGAGAATCAAAACATTGCCGTAATAGAAGACGCAGCCGAGGCATTTATGTCAAAGCACAAGGAGAAATACTTGGGGACTTTCGGAGATGCAGGCTGTTTCTCCTTCTCAGCCCATAAGACCATTACTACAGGGCAGGGAGGTGTAGTCGTTACTAACAGCGGTGATACTCACATAAGACTGCTGGAGCTGAAAGACCACGGAAGGCGTGTCAGGGGAACGGGGGGCGACGACGTCCATAATGTGGTTGGTTATAATTTCAAATTCACTGACCTTCAGGCTGCCGTAGGTCTTGGGCAGCTTGAATATCTGAACTCAAGACTGGAACGAATGAAGAAGACCTACTGCATGTATGCCGATATACTGAAAAATACAGTTGGAATTTCTTTATTTGATTTTGATATCAATGGCGGAGAGATACCTCAGTGGACGGACGCTATTGTAGAGGACCGTGATGGTCTGGACCAATATCTCAGCTCCCGCAATATAGATTGCCGCAGATACTGGCACCCTGTTCACACGCAAAAGCCGTATATTCAAAGCGATCACAATTTCCCTAACAGCACGCGGCTTTCTCCCATGGCGCTATGGCTTCCTTCTGCATTCACCCTGAGTGACGCAGACATACAAAGGGTTTCCGGCCATATGCTGGAGTTCATGAAAAAGAGGCGGACAATTTAATTTGAAAATGAGAAGATTTAAATATTCCCTGTTTTTTAATATTGTGGATTATCCAAATGAAAAATAAAACATACCTTGTAACAGGGGGCAGCGGGTTTATCGGCAGTGC
>JACQXH010000149.1 GCA_016208845.1 Nitrospirota bacterium
CAAGATTCGTGTGCGTATTTATTTTCATTATCGCTCTAGCAGGGCTGGTCTATGCTGCTGTTGAAAAGGGCGATGACCCGTCAAGCAGACTGCTTAACGGGAACAAGCGGTTCGTGTCAGGTGAAATAGCAAAGAAAGATATTGGTGAAGGCAGGAGGCAGGAGCTCGCAAAGGGCCAGCACCCGTTTGCAACTGTGCTTTCCTGTTCTGATTCAAGGGTCGCCCCCGAGATAATTTTCGATGAGGGGCTTGGTGACATCTTTATTGTAAGAGTAGCTGGCAATGTTGTGGAGCCCACTACCCTGGGAAGCATCGAATACGGCGTCGAACACCTCCATACACCTTTTCTGCTGATATTAGGTCACGAGCAGTGCGGCGCGGTAAAGGCCGCAGTGGACGCTACAGGTGAACCCGAGGGAAATATCGGGGCGATTCTGAAAAAGATTATGCCTGCAGTCAATACGGCAAAGTCGGCAAAGAAAGATAAGGAAACAACGATCCAGATGGCAATACAGGAGAATATCAGAAATACGTATCATGATATCATGAAGAGTAAAATAGTCACCGAACTGGTACATGAGGGCAAACTGACGGTTGCTGCGGCTGAATACTATCTTGGAACAGGAAAAGTGGAAATGATCGACCTTGATGCCCGAGCAAAAGAGCACAGCCGCAAATAAGCGTTATTTTTGACTCACGCATAAACAATGTCCGTTGTCACTGGATTCCTGCCTCCGCAGGAATGACAACATTGTCGTAATCGCAGGACATTACTTTTATGTTTATCAATAGCGATACAGCAATCTACATAAGGACCTCACATTTTCGCTGTGAGGTCCTTTTTATTTATCAATATGACGCTATGCTATAATAAGCAAAATTAAATAATCAATTATTAACTTGATATCTTTAATTCAAACAACCGGATAGTAATAATGGCCAAGGAATCATATCAGGACTCGCTGGAACAGATCGCCGGAGAGCAAAACCATTACATCTATCACCTTGCTGAAGTTAACAATAAAAACGGCGTAATAACTGCAGACGATATCCGTAACGAGAACGGCTTTCTCCTGATCCCCAGAGGCACACATTTAAGCCAGCATATCGCAGAGCGAATTTTGCAGCACAAGCTGCCATCACCTCTTGAAAATCATGTATATATCGAACATCCACTCACAGCTCATGGAATCGGTAAAGGGATACATGCCATGCTCGATAAGTATCCTGATATGATGCAGATACATTCTGCGTCCGGATCTCAGTCTGAACTGGACCATCTCCTCGAAAAAGAACTTCATCCTGTCCTTGCGCAGAAGCTCACAGTCATGAAGGAAGAGCTTCCGTCAGAATATGAAAAAGCCCTTTTCTGTGCATGGCTGTCAACTTTGATAGCCGCGGAATTAGGATTCAGTTCCAGCTCATTCAGGTCTGTTTTTCTTGCCGGGCTGGCTCATGACATAGGTTTATTGCACATTTCTCCGGAGATCATTTACAAAAAGGGGAAATTGACCGCAAATCAGTGGCAAGTTGTACAGAGCCATGTGATTATCAGCCACTTACTGTTCAAAAAGATCGAAGGTGCAAGTTCAAGGTCAGCACGCTCTGTTCTGGAACATCATGAACGCTGCGACGGCAGCGGTTATCCCGCGGGTAAAACAGGCGATCAGCTTGATAGCATGGGGCAAATCATAGGACTGGCAGACAGCATCCAATCCATAAGATTCAAGCAGTTTGAAAGGCTTGGCCGTAATCTTGGGGACACAGGCCCGTATATACAACTCAATGCCTCTTCTTATTCCGAGAATGTGACAGGAGCGATGCTTGCCATCCTGCAGAAGTCCGGCTTGCGGCCATCAGTGATAAATCCTCTGGGCGATATGAATAAAATGATCTATCATCTCCTGGACCGGGGCCGCAAACTGCAGAACGCCGTCGCGCTTCTGGACGAGGCACAGCGCATAGTCAAGATCGAACAGGGGGATTTGAATATTAAATTAATAAATACTATAAATCCGATATCCCAGATGGTCACATCATCCGGCCTGGTAGAAAATGAATTTTTCAATTGGCTGGAAGAATTACAGAAAAACATGGACGAATCTGCCCTTGAAAACCTTGTGGGCAGGGAGCTTATGCAAAACGAGCTTTACTGGCAGCTAAAAAAAGCCTGCATAATCATAAATGAATATATGGACAAGAACGCGCCCTATCTTTCACAGGAGCATAAAAAAGAATTAGCGCAAATAGCTGTCTGGTTCAACAGGCTTTTCGCTGAATCATCAAAGCCGGTTCAGTGAGAACCTGATGTCTGAACCCCAGCCCGTCTTCCACCGCCTGCTACAATTTATACCCTATCTGCCTGAGGAACTCTCTCCTCTTTGTTTTATCCGAATCATTCTCAACCCCTTTTGGAGTTAACCCATCGATGACACCCAGTATCCCCCTGCCCTGATCCGTCTCCGCCACTATGATCTCGAGAGGATTTGCCGTTGCGCAGTAAATACCGCACACCTCTGCGCAGTTCTTTACGGCGTTCAATACATTAACCGGAAAGGCATTCTTCAGTATGATGCAGAAAACGTGTCCTGTGCCAAGGACCGAAAGGTTTTTTACGCAATGACCGGTCAATTCAGCATCATTGCCTTCTGTCCTTATAAGGCATGGCCCTGAGGCCTCTGTAAATCCAATTCCAAACTTGGCCTGCGGGACCGAAGCCGCAATGATCTCGTAAAGGTCCTCTGCTGTTTTTATAAAATGCGTCTGCCCTATGATGATGTTGCAGCCCTCCGGGATAATAATTTTAACTGCCTTTAGTTCCATAATGTTGCCCTCCCTTTTCTGAACTTGCGCAATGAGTCGTACGTACTGCGCCATGAATTAAAAGATTACCATTGACCCGTCACAGATCACTCGTTACTCGTCACGGCTTATATGTTATAATCAAAATGAATTTTTGGCAATTGTCAAGTAAAATCAATGACGAAAAACACATTTTTTCTGATCTCCCTTCTCGTATCCGTTGCTTTAGCAGCACCGGCAGCAGCGTTTACTGCTGCAGTCCATGGGCCTGACATAAAGATACGGGACAATAACATAGTGGTAGATACAGGCCTGAAGAATCTGCGGGAAATAGAGACTGAACTAAGTTCCGGCATAGAAAGGGAGATCATGTTCACGATAGAACTTATCAGGGCATGGGCCTTCTGGCCGGATGAGTTTGTGGCATCCAGGAAAATTCAGAGGATCATCAAATATGACAATTTAAGGGGGCAATATTTTGTCTCTTCAAATGACGGGACCACAAGAATAGAAAAAAAATTCAGGGATCTTAATGACTCTGTCAGGGATTGGATATTCATGCTCAGGGACATAACCCTTGCAAATACTAAAGAGCTTGAGCCGGCCAAATATTACGTACGGGTGATAATAGAATCAAGGAGCAGGGAGGTCCCTAAGGTGATCGGGATGCTTATGCTCTTTATCCCGGAGGTGGAGATGAGCCTGGCAGAAGAATCCAGGACCTTCACCGTCAGCCAAACAACACATGAGAAACCTTAAAATACTCCTCGGCCTTTTTGCACTCAGCATTCTGGCGGTAGTGATCACCGGCATAGTGCTCAGCATGTTCGGAATCGAGCATGGACCGCTGCTCATAAAAATCGGCTCCTTCTTTATAGCTGTCAATTTAGTCTTATTTTTGTTTTTTCTTATATTTTCCGTAATAAAGAACCTTCTTTCTCTCTACAGGGAAAAACAGGAAAAGATCATAGGCTCAAAGTTCAGCACCAGACTGGTCGTTGCATTTGTCGGATTGACCCTTATCCCGTCGGTGCTCCTGTTCATTCTTTCGAATCAGCTCATAAACAACTCCATTGATAAATGCTTTGCCCTGGAGATCCAAAAGCCGATAGACGATTCAATGGAGATAGCCAGGACCTTTTATTCCAGAGAGACAGAAAACGTAAAAAGTTATGCAGCCCTTCTGGCCTCTGACAGCAGCCTTATTGATAAAGACAAAATGATAACAAACAGCGGGCGCACATATAATGTCTATTCCCTGAACGACGCAGGAGGGTCAGATTTTTTTAAAAATGTTCTGGCAGGCGCTGCTGATGCCGAGATCATACCGACTGAACCGGGTGACGTCATCAGGGCAGCCGCTCCTTTCAGGGAGGGAGGCAGGATATCGGGTATTGTCGTGGTCGAGACATTGATCCCCAAAGATATGGTGGCCAAACTGGAAACAATTAAAAAGGCCTACAATGAATATCATCAGCTCAGGACCCTTCAGCGGCCCGTTAAATTCCTGTATTTTCTTGTATTGACAATAGCGACACTGCTGATCATATTTCTCGCCTTATGGGCTGCACTCCGCATCGCAAAGGGCATTACGGTGCCCATTAAGTCCCTTGCCGAAGCAACAAATGCCATCGCGCAAGGCGATCTTGATTACAGGATCAGTCTCAGAAGAGAAGATGAGATAGGACTGCTGATAACTTCCTTCAATGAAATGGTCAGGGAATTAAAAGACGGCAAGCTCTCTCTTGAAAAGGCATATACAGAGTCTGACAGGAGGAGACTCAGCATGGAGGCCATTCTTGAAAATATAAATTCAGGCGTGATCTTTCTCGAACGCTCCGGGAAGATAGCTACGCTTAACAATGCTGCATGCTCCATGCTTATGCTCGACCGGGATGATATCATAGGGAAAAGCCACAAAGAGATCCTGGGCAAGATCAAGTCGGAAGATTTGAATTTCATGGTAAATAAGCTCGAAGACAGGAATTTCAAGTTCACCGAGGGAGAGATCCACGCATACATCGACAGCAGGCCTGTGAACCTCAGGGTTTATATAACAGTGCTGAAAGATTCAAAAGACAATTTCATTGGTATCCTTGTCGTGTTTGACGACCTGACAGATGTCATCAATGCACAGAGAGCAATTGCATGGCAGGAGGTCGCAAAGAGGATCGCCCATGAGATAAAAAATCCCCTTACCCCCATAAAACTTTCAACAGAAAGGCTGTTGAAGAAATGGGAAGAAAAGTCTCAGGACTTTGATGAGGTCTTTCAACGGGCTATCAAAACAATAGTTAAGGAAGTCGATAGCCTGAGGAATCTCGTGGATGAGTTTTCGAAATTCGGCAAGATGCCAAAGATTAATCTGCAGCCCGCAAATATCAATTCAATATTAGGAGAGACCCTTGAGCTCTATAAAGACATGAAGGACATAAAAATAATAACGTCGCTTGAGGATATTCAGGACATTGATGTCGACCGTGAACAATTCAAGCGGGCCATAATAAACCTGATAGATAACGCCATACAGGCAAAAACAGATAAAATATGGTTAAATACATCGTATGATCCGGCACTGGAGGTGCTCAGGATAGAGGTTGCTGACGACGGCATCGGGATAAAAGAAGAAGAAAAGGATAAGCTCTTTCTTCCATATTTTTCGACTAAAAAAGACGGCACCGGCCTCGGACTTGCGATAGTAAGCAGCATAATAGCGAAACACAGAGGCTATATAAGGGTCAAGGATAACGAACCAAAAGGAACGCGGTTTATCATTGAACTTCCGGTGGAACAAAAATAAAGATAACAAATAAAGGAAATATTTATGACAAGGCTCCAAAAACCGACCGTTCTTGTAGTCGACGATGAAGAAGGCATACGCGAGAGCCTTTCAGGCATTCTTGCTGACGAGGGTTATGGGGTCATAACTTCTTCTTCAGGCGAGCAGGCTTTAACCTTAGTAAAAGAGCAATCTCCTGAAATAATAATACTGGATGTCTGGATGCCGCCGGGCATGGACGGGATCGAGACCCTTAAGGCTATCAAAGAAGCTTCACAGGACAGTACGGTAATAATGATCTCCGGGCACAGCAATATAGATACGGCCGTGCAGGCGACTAAACTCGGCGCATATGATTTTCTCGAAAAGCCCCTCTCACTGGAAAAGATCCTTCTTCTGATAAGACGGGCCCTTGATACTCAGCGGCTCGAAAAAGAAAACAAGACCTTGAAGATCAGCATTTCCCATCGGCTGGAAATAGTTGGAGAAAGCCCTAAAATAAAGGACCTGAAGCAGATGATCTCAACTGCCGGAACCTCTCAGGGCCGGGTGATAATTTATGGCGAGAGCGGAACCGGTAAAGAGCTTGTCGCAAGGGCGCTGCATCAGGCAAGCGACAGAAGAAGCAATGATTTTGTTGAGGTGAACTGTGCGGCCATACCCCAGGAACTTATTGAGAGTGAGCTCTTCGGCCATGAAAAAGGCTCGTTCACAGGCGCATTCGAGCGCAAAAAAGGCAAATTCGAACTGTCTGACGAAGGGACCCTCTTTCTTGATGAAATAGGCGACATGTCGCTCACAACACAGGCCAAGGTGCTCAGGGTAATTGAAACGCAGGAATTCCAGAGGGTCGGCGGAAGCAAGACAATAAAAGTGGATGTACGGATATTGGCCGCGACCAACAAAGACCTTAATGAAGAGATCAAAAAGGGAAACTTCAGGGAAGACCTTTATTTCAGACTTAATGTGATACCAATCAATGTGCCTCCGCTCCGGGACAGGAAAGACGACATCCCCCTCCTTGTAGAATATTTTCTGAGGAATTTTGCCCAGCAGTATGGGCAAAAAACAAAACAGATCAGCAAGAACACCCTGCAGGCGCTGCTCGATTATGATTGGCCCGGAAACGTCAGGGAACTTAAGAATACGATCGAGCGGCTCATGATAATGACCCCCTCTGATATGATCGATCTGAAATATATCCCGTCTTTAAAAGAGTCCAAAACAGATTTTTACGGCTGCAAGACTCTAAGGGAGGCAAGAGATAATTTTGAAAAAGATTTTATCCTAAAAAAGCTCCACGACAATAACTGGAACATTTCAAAGACAGCAGACGACCTCGAAATAGAACGAAGCAACCTGCACAGAAAGATAAAATCATTGGGCATAGAAGTGCCCTAGGTTTTCTACTGCATATTTTTTTCATCCATAGGCGGCTGGACGGCCTCGCCTGGAGGATAGCTTGGAGGCATGGCCACCGGATTTAGAAATGTCCGGTTTTCATGCTATTGCTTTAATACAAGTGAGGCATTCCCGCTTCTTTTGATGTCATTCTCCCGATGCTTCGGTATTCGGAATCCCTCTTAAAGAAAGTCGGTACGACTCGTTCCGAGATTCTGGACCTTCCTACCGGAGAGGCAGGCAAGCCAGAATGACAGACAGGGATGGTTTAAAAGGCAGGATAGCACGACTTTATTAAGAACATTTCTATTCATGGATTACAGGGAAAAATATCAGGCAGGGAAATATTGATCTATCCTGCGGCAAAGACCGCAGGGAATCTAATGGAAGGAGTTTTATTTATTACATTCGCTCCTGCCTATCGGCAGGCAGGGGCTAACCACGGGGAATAGGCTCGTTGTCCATTTAAGCCTTTTCTTCTTTGGTAGTCTTCTTTTCCTCTTTGGCTTTTTTCTTTTCTCCCTTTTCTGCTTTCTTCTCTCTCAATATTTCATAATCAGAGAACTCTAAAACAGCCATTGACGAATTGTCGCCCGGCCGGACTCTGGTCTTGACGATCCGAAGATAACCGCCGTTTCTTCCGGACAGTTTCGGCGCGATGTCGCCAAAGAGTCTTGCTACCGCCTTTTTATTGGGTATGCGCGCAAGCACCACTCTCCTGGAATTCAGGTCGCCCTTCTTGCCAAAGGTAATAAGGCGCTCCGCTATTTTTCTTGCTTCTTTAGCCTTGGCCAAAGTAGTTTCTATCTTCAAATGCTCAAACAGAGAGATAACAAGTCCCCGCAGCAGGGCCTTCCTCTGGTTTGTGTTTCTGCCAAATCCCTTGCCTGCAACTTTATGACGCATTGGAACCCCTTCTGTTTGCAACGGCCTCCTGCAATATTGCCGGATCTATTTTCATATTGAAATGCAGACCCATTGATGCAAGTATCTCCCGTATCTCATTTAAAGATTTCCGTCCAAAATTCTTGCCGCGGAGCATCTCATGTTCCGTCTTCTGAACGAGCTCGGCAAGGGAGTGGATATCGGCGTTTTTCAGGCAATTGGCCGCCCGCACCGAGAGCTCGAGCTCATCAACGCTCTTGAAAAGATTCTCATTCAGTGATGTAATAATTTCTTCTTCATTGGCACTGTCTTCATCAGGCTTTACAGCCTCCTCTTCTTCTTCTATTGAAAAAAGATCAAGGTGCTCAATGAACACATTCGCTGCCTTTGTGATCGCCTGGGGCGGAGTAATACTGCCGTCTGTCCATATCTCCATGATAAGCCTGTCATAATCAGTTGCACGGCCCACCCTGGCATTTTCTACCCATACATTGACCTTCTTTATGGGAGTAAAAATGGAATCTATTGCGATCACATCAACCGGCTGGTCTTCTGTCTTGTTCCTTTCCGCCGGAACAAATCCCCTTCCTTTTTGGACTGTAAGCTCCATCTTAAAATTGATCTCTTTTTCGATCGTGGCGATATGCAGGTCCGGATTAAGGACTGTCACCCACTCCAGGTCCCTTGACCTTTATGGTAACAACCCTGGAGGCATCAGAAAACAATTTGAACTTGAGCTGCTTGACGTTCAGTATAATATCGATAGCATCTTCTCTTACCCCGGATATTGTAGAAAATTCATGAAGCACCCCGGGGATCTTGATGGAGGTGACAGCCGCACCTTCGATCGATGACAATAAAATCCTTCTCAGGGAATTTCCGATAGTCGTACCGAAACCCCTCTCAAATGGCTCTGCTGATAATTTTCCATAAGTATTTGTGAGACTTTCAGTGTCAAAACTTATAGTTTCAGGTAACTGAAAGCCTTTTTTCCTTAGATCCATGAAGCCCCCCTCAAAAATGTAAAAATCAAAAATATAATCAGGCTATACCTGATTAAGTATTTTGATATCTGCATTTTAAATTTCATTGTATTTTATTTTATTTTGAATATAATTCAATTATAAGCTGTTCCTGAACAGGCAGCGCGATTTCATCACGGGCCGGGACATGGAGAATTTTCCCCTTAAGGCTATTTACATCCATCTGTACCCAGGCCGCAAAACCACGGTGGCCGGCCTTGGCAACGCTTTCCTGTATTACAAGCAGTTTGCTGCTTTTTTCCTTGGGACTCACAACATCATCGGGCTTGCAAAGATAAGAGGGCACAGATACCCGCCTGCCATTGACCGTCAAATGCCAGTGCATTACAAGCTGTCTGGCCTGTCTCCTGTTAGATTGCTCCCGGTGACTCCCTTCATTCTTTCAGCCATATGAAAATATTTTTTAAACTGCCTTTCAAGTACCCCATATGTCTGTTTAACTTTTTGTTTTTCCCTGAGCTGCACCCCGTAATCCGATACTTTTTTCCTCTTTTGTCCGTGTGGCCCGGGGGCATATTTTCTCCTCTCGATCCCGCACTTGTCCGTAAAGCATCTGTCTCCCTTTAGAAAAAGTTTGTCACTTTCTCTCCTGCATAACCTGCACAGCGCACCAGTATATCTTGCCACTTATACCCTCCTCCTCTTTGGCGGTTTGCATCCATTATGCGGAACAGGAGTTATGTCCTTGATGAGATTTATCTCAAGTCCGGCAGCCTGAAGCGCCCTGATGGCAGATTCCCTGCCTGACCCAGGCCCCTTTACAAAAACATCCCGCTGACGCATGCCGAAGCCGATTGCCTTCTTGGCAGCCGCGTCCGCCGCAATTTGCGCGGCATACGGGGTTCCTTTCCTTGATCCCTTGAAGCCATGGGAGCCTGCTGAAGACCATGCGACCACATTGCCGGTCTGGTCTGTAATGGTTATGATCGTATTATTGAAAGTTGCCTGAACATAGGCTGCCCCGGCATGAATATGTTTCTTTTCTTTTTTGCTGCTTCTTTTCCTCTGCGCCATTATACAGTCCTCTTTTTCATTGAGATGGATTTTCTCGGGCCTTTGCGTGTACGCTAATTTGTCTTGGTCCTCTGACCTCTTACAGGCAAGCCGACCTTATGCCTGTGCCCTCTATAGGAACCAATGTCGATAAGTCTCTTTATGTTCATGGATATTTCCCGTTTCAGCTCTCCCTCGACCTTGAAATCCTTATCAATGGCCGTCCTTATCTTCATACTCTCTTCATCGCTCAGATTCTTGACCCTTTTATTGGGTTCCACACCTGTGGCCTTGAGTATTTGCCGTGACGTACCGCGGCCGATGCCAAAGATCCTTGTAAGACCAACCTCGACTATTTCTTCTTTAGGTAAATCAACTCCGGCTCTTCTCACATCTTCTCCTTGTATAAATTAAGGGTTATGTATAAAAAAAAGTAAAAAGCACTTATACTTTTACCTTTATCCTGTCAACTGTTCACCGTCAACTAAAATTATCCCTGCCTCTGCTTGTGGCGAGGATTATCGCAAAGTATCCTTACCACGCCTTTTCTCTTTATAATTTTACATTTTGCACATATAGGTTTTACCGACGACCGCACTTTCATTTTTTCCTCACAAAACATTTAGAATTAATATTCAATAGTGAAAAACCGAGGCATTAGATCTTCAAACTATTAACTTGTTTTTTTATTTGAATCTGTATGTTATCCTGCCTTTAGTCAGATCGTAGGGTGAGAGTTCAACAGTTACCTTGTCACCCGGCAATATCTTGATAAAATGCATCCGCATTTTCCCTGATACATATGCCAATATACGCTGCCCGTTTTCCAGTTCAACCCTGAACATTGCATTGGGGAGATTCTCTACTATTGTGCCTTGAACTTCAATAATATCTTCTTTGGGCATATTAAGCTTATAATTATAGATTTTTATTCCAATTTAGTCAAGGCTTTGGGCCCATCTGCAGTAACCGCCACTGTATGTTCAAAATGCGCCGACAGTCTTCTGTCTTTTGTAACTGCCGTCCACCCGTCACTTAATATGTCCACTTCCCAAGTGCCTGCGTTAACCATCGGTTCAATGGCCAGAACCATGCCCGCCATCATAACAGGGCCTTCCCCGGGCCTTCCGAAATTCGGCACCTGAGGCTCCTCGTGGAGTTCTCTTCCTATGCCATGGCCGACAAAACTTCTCACAACTGAAAACTCCCTTGCCTCAACATAATCCTGAATGGCATGAGATATATCCGAAAGCCTGTTGCCTGCGACCGCGTGTTCTATACCATGCTGCAGCGCCCCTTCGGTAACTTCAAGAAGCTTTAAGGCGGCCGCACCCACCTTACCAACAGGCAAGGTTACTGCCGCATCCCCATAGAATCCATTGTAGTAGACCCCGAGATCAAGGCTGATTATATCGCCATCCTTCAATCTCCTGGATCTTGAGGGGATCCCGTGCACAACCTCTTCATTCACAGATGCGCAAAGGCTGGCCGGATACCCTCTGTAGCCTTTAAACGCCGGAACGGCTCTCCTGGCTCTGATAAAGGATTCTGCAAGACCATCAAGTTCTCCGGTAGTGATCCCCTGAGTGATATTTTTTTTCAGTTCCTCAATAGCCTCAGCAACAATATGGCACGAATCTGCTATCCTTTTTATCTCGTCCTGTGATTTTAATATTATCAATATTTCAAAAACTCTGTGACTATCAGCGCATTCTTATCTGTGGTCATCTGTGATCCTTCAGCCTTTCCGGCCCTTCAGCCTTCCCTTTTTAAGAAAGCCTTCATAAGAACGCGTCATCAAATGAGACTCTATCTGTGAAATTGTATCGAGTGCAACACCTACAACAATAAGCAATGAGGTCCCTCCAAAATAAAATGGGACATTGAAATACCCTCTGAGAAGATCCGGAAGTATGCACACAACGGAAAGATACAATGCGCCTCCAAAGGTAATTCTGGCAAGAACACGGTAAATATATTCAGAGGTATTTTGCCCAGGTCTTACCCCGGGGATGAAGCCGCCATATTTTTTTAAATTATCCGCTATATCCACCGGATTGAAAATTATAGCGGTATAAAAAAAACAGAAAAAGAAGATCATGCCTACATATAAAACGTAATGAAGAACAGAAGGCGGGGCAAACTGTGTTGCAACTGCCTGGACCCAGGGGATAGCTATGAAACCAGCAATGGTCGCGGGAAACATCAAAACTGAAGAAGCAAAGATCGGCGGTATAACACCTGCTGTGTTTATCTTAAGGGGCAGATGCGTGCTCTGGCCGCCGTATACCTTTCTTCCCACAACCCTTTTTGCGTATTGCACGGGGATCTTCCTCTGCCCTCTTTCTACCATTATTATTACACCGATGACTGCCACTATCAGGGCAAGCACCGGTATTAGCACGAAAATATTCAGTTCCCCTGCACCTACAAGCCTGATCGTATCTATGATCGCATTCGGAAATCTTGCAACTATTCCAGCAAAGATTATGAGAGATATACCATTGCCTATGCCCCTCTCAGTTATCTGCTCTCCAAGCCACATTATAAACGCAGTCCCTGATGTCAGGGTGATCATTGTCATGAGCCTGAAGGACCATCCGGGATTCTGAACAAAGGCGCCTCCGCCCATGCCCTCAATGCCGGCAGCTATGCCAAAGGACTGGACCGCACTTATAAGGACAGTGCCGTACCTTGTATATTGAACTATTTTCTTCCTTCCCCTTTCGCCTTCCTTGGCAAGCCTTCCAAGCGTAGGAATAACGACAGTAAGGAGCTGGAGAATGATCGAGGCGCTTATATAAGGCATTATTCCAAGCGCAAAAATAGTGACGCGTGAGAGTGCCCCGCCGGAAAACATATCAAAGAAACCCATAAGGGCTCCGCCTTTATCAAGCAGAAATTTGCTTAACTGTTCACCGTCAATGCCCGGGGTAGGGATGTGTGCGCCAATTCTGTAGACGGCCAGGAGCGCCAGGGTGAACAATACCCTGCTTTTAAGCTCTGCTATTTTAAATATGTTCTGAAAACTGGAAAGAATGCCCATAAATTAAACTGAAAATTCAAATATCAAAACTCAAAGATCAAAAACGTGGAGAAATAAAGTTTATCAGATGAAAAATCATTAATTTTGTGTTTTGACTTTTGAGTCCTGAATTAGCTCGACGCTTCCGCCAGCCTTGATTATTTTATCTTTTGCCGATGTACTGAAGGCATGTGCCTTTATTGTAAGCGGTTTATTTATTTCTCCATTTCCCAGGATTTTAACGCCATCTTTTATTTTACGAACAAGCCCGTTTTCAATAAGTGTTTCAGGCGTTATAACAGACCCGTCAATTCTGTCCAGGTCCGAAAGATTTGCGACAGCATATTCCTTCCTGAAAATACTGGTGAACCCTCTTTTAGGCAGCCTTCTGTGCAACGGCATCTGCCCGCCTTCAAACCCCGGTTTCGTGCCTCCGCCGGTTCTTGCTTTCTGGCCCTTATGCCCTTTACAGGCTGTTTTCCCGTGTCCTGAACCGGGTCCTCTGCCCACTCTTTTATTTTTTTTGTTACTGCCGGCTGCCGGTGCCAGATCAGATAATCTCATTTTTCCACCACCTCCACCATGTGAGTAACCTTGTGTATCATTCCTCTCATGGCCGGCGTATCATTATGAACTACGGTTTGATTGATCTTGCCAAAACCCAAAGCCCTGAGTATCTTTCTATGTTTTTCAGGCCTTCCGATGAAACTGCGTTTTAAGGTTACGCTTATTAACTTTGCCATTTTATTATTGCTCCTCTTCGGTCCTGCTCGTTCTTTTCAGCATGGTCTCAGGCCCTTTCAGCTTGGAAAATCCGTCAAGTGTAGCCCTGATAGTATTATAAGGATTGTGCGTTCCAAGAGACTTGGCTACAATATTATTTATTCCAGCCACTTCCATTAACGCCCTCATTGCGCCTCCGGCTATAAGGCCCGTACCTTCGCTGGCAGGCTTCATAATTACCTTGCCGGCTCCGTAACTGCCTGTTATCTGGTGCTCGATAGCGCCCCCTTTAATGGGAATTTTAACCAAGCGCCTTTTGCCCTGTTCAACCGCCTTTCTTATGGCTTGCGGGACTTCACCCGCCTTGCCCTTGCCGACGCCTACAAACCCGTTGCCGTCTCCCACAACAACAAGGGCGCTGAATGAGAAACGCCTTCCGCCCTTGACAACTTTGGCGACCCTGTTTATATATACAAC
>JACQXH010000150.1 GCA_016208845.1 Nitrospirota bacterium
AATAAATTCCATTTCACAGCGGAATATAAATCTTTTTTGCTGTCTCTTATTAGCCATAAGCTAATCTTAGCAGATATCTTTTTCAATATGAACGGAACAGCGGTTTATGAATTTTTTTATTCTTGTCTTTCCCGCTTTTTTTACGGGCCGGCTGGCGGCACACCGCACAGCGGGTCTCGCTGCAGCACTGGCAAAAGGTGCAGTCAGGACACGGATATTTCTTTCGCGGATTCTTCTTCCCCATATCTTGTTTTAATTATACCTGACTCTTGTAGTAAACAAAGAAGAGTTGTTATTATTTGTTTATGAAAAAAGTCGCTATAACAATGGGGGACCCCGGAGGAGTTGGGCCGGAGATAATCATAAAGGCCCTTTTATCTGCCGGGATAAGGGATATTTGCATTCCTGTTGCTATCGGAGACAGGGTTGTCATAGAAGAAACATTAAGCCTGCTTAACCTGCCCTTGAAATTAAGAATAATAAAATCCCCTGAAGAGGCCGGCGCTGAACCAGGAACAATTGAACTTATTGATATGCGAATGCTTAATAAATTCTGGGGAGGCAAACCGACTGCCGAAGGCGGAAGGGCCTGCGCTGGTTATATCAAAAAGGCCGCTGAACTGGCATTAGATAAAAAAGTTGAGGCGATTGTTACAGCTCCAATCTCAAAAGAGGCCTTGAAGCTGGCAGGGATAAAATGGCCCGGGCATACTGAGATGCTTGCAGAGCTTACAGGCACAAAGGATTTTGCGATGATGTTCGTGAGCGGCAAACTAAAACTGATCCTTGCCACGATACACGTGCCCTTGAAAAAAGTGCCCGGCATTATCAGTGAAAGGCTTTTGCTTAAGACTATCAGCCTTGCGAAAAAGGGCGCCGGCATGCTCGGCATCAAAAACCCGCGCATCGCTGTTGCAGGATTGAACCCACATGCAGGAGAATCAGGCATCCTGGGAGATGAGGAAGCACGCGTGATAGCGCCAGCGATAAGGAAGGCAAGAAACAAGAGGATCGCTGTCTCAGGGCCATATCCTCCTGATGTAATTTTTCATAAGGCGTATAAAGGCGAGTTTGATATCGTTCTATGCATGTATCATGATCAGGGGCTTATCCCGTTCAAGATGCTCGCATTTGATACAGGTGTAAATATGACCGTGGGCCTGCCTGTTATCAGGACCTCGCCGGACCACGGCACTGCGTTTGATATTGCATGGACGAACCGCGCAAACCCGTCAAGCATGATCGAGGCTATAAAATTGGCTGTTAAATTAAATCCTTGAACAGATAATAAAAGGAATTTAGCTACAGCCAATTTCGGACTGAAAGAATTGCAAAAAAAAGTTTGTCCACGCACTTGCCTGCCTGGGCAGGTTAGCATGGAAATGTATGCACGGAGGAATAAGTGAACAACTTATATATTGACAACTATTTTTTGAATGTGTAAATATATATTCAACTGACAAGCTGGTATGAATGTCTTTAAATTGATCTAACTATTGCATGAGTGAGGCGACATGGCATCAATATTGAACAGACAAACAGACAGACAGACAGACAGAATTAGTTCTCTTAACAGAGATAGATAAATTTTTAAAGGCATAGCTGCCAAAACAGGCGGCGGTGCCTTTTTTGTTTTTATAATTCCCCCTTTAAAAAAGGTTGGGAGCCTATGGCTCGTTGAGCCAACGGCTCAAAGAAGGTTTTTTTTAAATAAATAAATTTTTATGTAGTCAAAAAAAGTCGTTATCATCAATATCAATAAGTGACTTTATAGTTACTATATATAACATAATATTTTGATTCTTTAATTGCTCAATTGACGGACGTGATAACATCAAGACTTACTATCTAAATAAAGGAGATGGAGACATCGATGGGAGTAAAGGTTAAAGTACAAATGTCAGTTCTGGCATTATTAATGTTTCTGCAAATTGTTAATAATGAGGCGTTGGCTTCAACTATTCTTAAGGGTGTTACACTCGATAGTGGTTATTGGGAGCAACATGCACATCAAGATTACATAAGAGACAATTGTACAACCAATGAGTACTTTGTGCATAGCATAACAGATTATTATAAAAAAAATACTGTGGTACAAAACAATTCTTCTTATTTTTCAACGACATCTTGCACCCGAGAGATAGTGTCATCTGAGTATACGACATATCCATATGGGCCGCCGCTTCAATGCAGTAATCCGGATTTTCGCACCAGTGTTACAGACACAGGCTGGGAGTGCAATGAAGGTCTTGGTTATAGTTTGAGATTGTTGAAGCAAAACTTAACACTAATAATTTGTGATGTTCCAGAGGTCGATTGCGACTGCTTTATCCCGCCAACCGGAGGGACATCGACAGTTGCCTCATTGGAAACGCTGACTTTTATACTTGCTTGTAAGAAGCCGTATATAGGAAAGCTCCTTTATATTAAAGGGGATGCTTTCTATCCAAGATCGTCTTGGATAAGCGCTGAAATTCTTCCTGACGGGAGTGAATTCCTGATAAACGGGATCTCTCCTTCAAATATTATCCAAACGAGTTTTTCTACATATAATCCATGCAATGATCACATCTTCACTTGGGCAGGCTATTTATACTGGTATATACCTATTAATGTTAAATGCGGGGAGAAAATAACATTGACTCCGTCAATGCCGTCCATTCAAAATGGGGCTATATCAGCTGACCTGTCGTACGTTGGGCTGGTTTCAGTCATAGGACTTGAAATAATTAAGCCTGTCAACAACGATGATTTTGATCTGACAGAGTTAAGCCATACTGCGACAAAACCTATTAATTATAATGCTCATGTAGAGCCGGTCGGCGGAGCGAGCACGGTTGACTGGAAAGTGGAACTCACCTACAGGACGAGCGGGGGCAAGTGTGCAGGATGCGATGTTACTAAAACTTTTCAGTCAGCCCCCGATGTGGATCACCCAGAAACCTATACCTCTTTGGGAGGGCAAGCGACTGTTAATGCTTCGGCTGTGATTCAGGGGGAAAATGTACAAGCTGATCCGGTGAAGTATACTATAACAGGAGTGGCAATTCCGAATTTTGAAATTACAAATCGGCTTGTTAGTTTATATGGTGGACCCACAAAAAAAAGACTAATGACGGGGTTGGCTATGAAAGAAAGCAGCTACAGGCAATTTAACAATCGAACACTTTACGGGAGGACAGACCTCTGGCCATTGGAGAGTCCATCAGCTAACAGCGGAGCATTTATAGGATTAATGCAGGTTGCAACCACTATGGATCGGGCATGGGATTGGCAAAAAAACACAGAGTTTGGGGTGAATTTTTATCAGGGGACTAATACTCAACTCGGGCAGAAAATGGGATTTGCATTGCTTTGGGAAAAGCAAATCAAGAACGAGGCAAAGACAAGCTACAATTGCCAACTGAGAAATCTTACGGGGGTTGAAAGAGAAAATATCGCATTGGTCCTTTATGGCTCAGAAGCCAAGTCTGGCACTACGAACCAATACTATTACTATCAAGCAACAATAAGTAAAGGTAAAACGACCTGTGACTGGATAATTAACACGCAGGGGAATCCGACAGGTGTCGCATATGCCGACGATGTAAGAGCTAAAATGCAATGAGAGTCAATTTATCAGTTAGAAATTATGTATATAGGAGGGGTTCATAATGAAACTTTTTAGATGTTTTGTAATCTCAGCTGTTATCATGTTATTTTGGTTACCCTTCGCACTAAGTCTTGATAATAGGAATATTGAAGGAAGTCGGTCCATTGCAAAATCTGACTGGTCAGTTAAAGCAAAACCTTCTGTCACCGAGATGTCGTTTGGCAAGTCTTCCTACGAACACTTAATGGCGCTCATTGAGAGTGAGCCAGGTGTCAGGAAGATAAAAAGATTATAGATATGATAAGAGACCTCGATCTCGATGGGGAAAAAGAACTTATTATTCCGGTACCCAACTCAGAGAATATTTATGCTCCGTGCTGGCCTACCATATATAAATGGAATGGGAAAAAGTTTGAAGATGCAAGTCAATCCTTTAAAGATTATTATCGTAATGTCTTACTGCCGCAGGAAAAAAATCATATTCTTAAATTACAGATAGAAATTGAAAAGGAAAATTTAGAAAGACATTCTGACAGGAGCAAGAACAATGCTGAAAATACAAAGAATGAAGTGACCGATCTGGATATTAATGATATAGAACTTGCACGGCATCAGATTACAAGGGATAAAATAATCCGTTTTATCGGCCAGGATAGTCACGCAGGGTTTGAGCGTGCAAAAGAATGGTCAATGAGTCCCTATACATTTTTGCGTCAGAATGCAATTGTTGTATTCGGAGACATCAAGGATGAAGAGTCTATCAATCAGTTACAAAAATTGCTCCTGGATCCCGAGTTATCTATTGCAGAAAATGCGAAAAGCGTACTTAATAAAATCAGACAAAAAAAGCAATAGCTTTATAAAATGTTGACATGAGTGGATTGGACGGTTCCCCTCTTTGGAAAAGAGGGGTTAGGAGCCTGTCGGACTTAGGGCGTGAGTAGTGTAAAATAGACGCATGAGAAAATTTATAGACATAGACAGAGAAACACCAATGTTGTTGCCATGCGATTTGAGGGACTGGATACCGGAAGACGATATGGTGCATTTCAT
>JACQXH010000151.1 GCA_016208845.1 Nitrospirota bacterium
GGTTGCTGCCTTCACGAATTTTACTCAGGACCACCTTGATTTTCACGGGACCATGGAAGACTATTTCAGCGCCAAGAGCATGCTCTTTGACTATCTCGGAAAAGACGGCTGTGCGGTGCTCAACCGGGATGATCCGGCATTGAGAGCACTATCCCAAAAACTTGGCTGCAAAGTCATAACCTGCGGCATTGAACAGGGGGCCATGATCAGGGCGGAGAATGTCAGGGTCAAGGGTCAAGGGTCAAAGGGGGGATTGAAGGGCATGTTGTTTGATGTGATTACGCCTAATGGTGGATTTGAGATCAGCTCTGATCTTATCGGGCGGTTCAATGTTTATAACATCCTGCTGTCTGCAGGCGTAGCATATTCCCTAGGCATAAATGGAGATGTGATAGCAAAAGGGATCCGGAATACGGTGCCCGTTGAAGGGCGTTTTGAGAACGTTGATGAAGGACAGGATTTCCTGTGCATAGTCGATTATGCGCATACGCCGGATGCGTTAAGGAAACTGATAGAAGAGGCAAGGGCCCTGACGAACGGTAAGGTCATAACGGTTTTTGGATGCGGCGGTGACCGGGATAAGACAAAGAGGCCCTTGATGGGCTCTCTTGCGTCTGATCTGAGTGATTTTGTCATTATCACCTCAGATAATCCCAGGACAGAAGAGCCGATGGCAATAATCAAAGACATAACCAGCGGCATTAGCAAAAACAAATGCGCGATAGAACCTGACAGGGCTGCGGCCATTGAAAAGGCTGTTTCAATGGCAAATGCCGGTGACGTTCTGCTCATAGCCGGCAAGGGGCATGAGACGTATCAGGAGATAAATGGGGTGCGTCATCACTTCAGTGATAAGGAAGAGGTTGGAAAGATAATTAAAAAATTAAATATCAAAAATCAAAATTAATGAAGATTAATATTCTAATTAAATGAGGCTTTTTCAAAGGAATCGACGGTATCGCTTTTGCTGTCATACCTGCGAAGGCAGGTATCCAGTGTTTTGCATATCTGGATTCCGTGTCAAGCACGGAATGACAAATCCCATGTCTTCTATAATTTTGATTTTTAAATTTTAATTTTTGATTTTATTGCGTATATGGCGGCTATAACGACAAAACAGATAATCGAGGCGACTGGAGGAAGGGTGATCTCCGACAGCGGAGCATCTGCGCATGAAAGAAGCTTCAAGGGGGTCTCTATCAACTCACGCACGATCTCGGACGGTGAGATCTTTTTTGCCATCAGAGGCAGGAGGTTTGACGGGCACGATTTTCTCAGGGACGCCCTGACGAAAGGTGATGGAGCTGTTATTGACTCGAGTCCTGATGATTATCCCGAAGGCAAGGTCCTTATTTTTGTTGAGGATACGCTCAGGGCCTTGCAGGACCTGGCGCATTTTCTGAGGTTGAGCCGTGATATCCCTGTTATTGCGATAACAGGCAGTAACGGCAAGACAACTACAAAAGAAATGACATATGCGATCCTCTCAAAAAAATTCAAGGTTCATAAAAACGAAGGGAATCTCAATAATCATATAGGCCTGCCTCTGAGTCTGTCCAGGCTGGCCCCTGACGACGAAGCAATTATCCTTGAGTTGGGCATGAGCGCTTCCGGCGAGATAAGGAGGCTGTGTGAGATAGCCTCGCCTACTCACGGGATCATAACTAATATAGGTTCAGCCCATATCGGCGAGCTGGGCGGCATCGAAGCGATAAGGGCTGCAAAGCTTGAGATCCTGCCGGGGCTGTCAGTGATTGCGCTTAATGCTGATGATGAGTTTTTAATGAAGGGATATGAGACGCTTATCCGGGACATCGGCTTCAAAGGGCGGCTCGTTACATTTTCAATAAACAATGATTCTGATGTGCGCGCTGAGAACATTGTCGCATCCGGGAGAGGAAGCAGATTCAGATTAAGGACTAAAGAAGGTGATAGTGTGGATATTGCGTTGAATGTCTTCGGGTTCTTTAATGTGCATAATGCGCTTGCAGCGGCCAGTGTCTGTCTTTCACTGGGTATCTCCATGGAGGCGATAAAGGCCGGGCTTGATGGATATGAAGCATATCCGATGAGATTCGAAATTATAAAGACAGCGGATTTTACATTGGTAAATGACTGCTATAACGCTAATCCGGCCTCCATGAAGGAGTCGCTCAGAGAACTGACTCGTATGAAAGACAGGGGAAGAACGGTTGTTATCCTTGGCGACATGCTGGAGCTCGGTATGTTTTCGGAAAGAGCGCATCGTGACCTGGGGAGGATGGTTTATGAGATGGAAGTTGACGTATTTGTAGCGGTAGGGATGCAGATGTCGTTTGCTGCTGACGAGTGCAGGAGTGCATTGAACAGTACAAAGGCCGGTTCAAGCCTGATGATCTGCACATATGAAAATTCTGAGGAAGCAGGTAGGAATATATCAGGCCTTATCAAAAAAGGGGATGTAATTATCATAAAGGGCTCGCGCGGGATGTCCATGGAAAGAGTCGTTGAAAGGATCAAGAGGTAAGGGTGCTCTATTATTTATTTTATAATCTTCATGACGTTTTTTCGCCGTTTAATGTATTCAGGTACATTACCTTCAGGACTACCATCGGCGCTTTGACGGCCCTGCTGATAAGTTTTCTGATGGCTCCATGGGTAATAAGACGGCTCAGGCAGTTCAGTTTCACCCAGCATGTCAGGGATGACGGGCCGAAGACACATCTTGACAAGGCAGGCACTCCGACTATGGGCGGCGTGCTGATACTTTCGTCCATTATTCTGAGCGTTCTGATGTGGGGGGATCTCAGTAATAAATTTATCTGGGTAATGCTTATTGCCACCTTCGGTTTTGGAGCTATCGGCTTTGCGGACGATTATCTCAAGGTAACAAGGCAAAACACTAAGGGGTTGAGGGGCTGGTATAAATTCAGCGCTCAGATAATACTGGCGCTTGTTATAGGGATGCTGCTTTATTTTAATCCTGATGATCAAGTTGCTTCAAAACTGAGCATTCCGTTTTTTAAGAAATGGCTGATAGATATGGGATGGTTTTATATCCCTTTTTCGATCCTGGTCATAGTGGGATCTTCCAACGCAGTGAACCTGACAGATGGCATAGACGGCCTTGCTATCGGGCTTGTAAGTATAGCGACTCTGGCAAACGGCGCACTTGTTTATATATCAGGCCATTCTGGATTTGCCAAGTATCTCCAGGTTCTTTATCTGCCCGGGACCGGAGAGCTTACCGTTTTTTGCGGAGCCATGTTCGGGGCGGCGCTGGGTTTCCTCTGGTATAACAGCTATCCTGCGGATGTTTTTATGGGCGATGTGGGATCTCTCGGACTTGGCGGCGCGCTCGGCACGCTTGCAGTTATCACGAAACATGAACTGGTGCTGGCGATAGTCGGCGGCCTGTTCGTTGCTGAGACATTATCCGTAATTTTGCAGGTTTCATCGTATAAATTGACAGGAAAGCGCATCTTTAAGATGGCTCCTCTGCATCATCATTTTGAGCTGAAAGGATGGGCAGAGCCAAAGGTTATCGTCAGATTCTGGATAATAGGCATAATACTTGCTCTTTTAAGCCTTTCGACCCTGAAATTGAGATGATAGAAATGATAAAAGATTCACCACAGGGGACACAGAGAAGACATATTGATAAAAAAGATAATAAGAACGTGAAGTCTTTTCCCTCTGTGTACTCAATAAGTGAAAACAATATATTGCAGCAAATGATTACATAATTATGAGAACACAGAGAGAACTGATTACGAATGTTATATTTTTTTCGACATAGAAAAAACTCTCTGTGATCTCTGTGGTTTAAATAATAGCTCAATTGAGATGATAGAAGAAAAGATAAAAAGCCAAAAGTCAAAGGTCAAATTTAAGGACAAAAAGGTCCTTGTCGTAGGCCTTGCCAGAAGCGGGGTGGGTGCCGCAAACCTTCTCGCGCTGCTTGGCGCAAGGGTTTGTATTACAGACGCGAAGTCGCGTGATGTCCTTTCAGATCATATAAAGAGGCTGTCGTCCTCTGTAAAGGTTGTTGTAGGAGAGCATCCTGAAGAGATTTTCAGTTCAGCTGACCTTATAGTTATAAGTCCTGGGGTACCGCTGAATATACCGCCGCTGGTTTATGCGAGCATAAAAGGCGTTCCGGTGATAGGTGAGCTGGAATTGGCGTATCAGGTGATAAAGGAAATGGGTCAAGGTTCAAGGGTCAAGGGTCAAGGATCAAACAGCGGAAATGACAGGCCTTCCCCTGCCCCTTGTTCATTTATCGGCATTACAGGGACGAACGGTAAATCAACCACAACAACGCTGGTAGATATAATGCTAAAAGAGGCCGGGTTCAAGACAATGTTAGGCGGCAATATCGGTAATGCACTTACAGAGGAGATACTTAAGACAGTGAATAGTGAACAGTATTTAGTGAATAGTAAAGAAAAAGACTCGTCACTCGTCACTTGTCACCCGTTACCTGACTTTATTGTCGCCGAGGTCTCGAGTTTTCAGCTTGAATCTATAAGAGATTTTAAGCCCTCTGTATCTGTGATTCTTAATATAACGCCTGACCATCTAAACAGATATGACGGCATGGAGGGCTATATTGAGGCCAAGGCCAGGATATTTGAAAATCAGGATGCCGGCGATTACCTGATACTTAATGCCGATGATCCGGAAGTTATGGCATTGTACGGTTCAAAGATCAAAAATCAAAGTGCAAAACAGATGAAGACGCTTTTTTTCAGCCGCATAAAAGAAGTGGACGGCATTTATTATAAAGATGGAAGTATCTTCTTCAAACCAAGTTCCACCCCAGAGACAGCCCCTTTCCGTGATTTATACGGGAAGGGCGCTGTCTCCCCCCCCCAGCTGCTTACAGGATCTGACACAATAAAGATTAAAGGCGTTCATAATCTTGAAAATGCAATGGCGGCAGCACTCACCGCGCTGGTCTGCGGATGCCCTGTTGATGCGGTAAAGGCCGTGCTTGCGGATTTTCCCGGACTTGAGCACAGGCTTGAGTTCGTAAGCGAGATCGGGGGCGTTCGTTTCATTAATGATTCAAAAGGCACGAATGTCGGAGCTGTAATTAAATCCCTGGAGAGCCTTGATGATATTGTGCTGATAATGGGAGGCCGCGATAAAGACGGCGATTTTACCGTTCTGAGGGATCTGATACAGAAAAAAGTAAAGGCCCTTGTCTTAATTGGAGAGGCGGCAGAGAAGATAGCAAAGGCAGCAGGTTCAGAAGATACGGTGTTTGCAAGAGACATGAGGGAAGCGGTAAAGATATCAGCGGCAAAGGCATCTGCCGGAGACGTTGTACTGCTTTCTCCCGGGTGCGCGAGTTTCGATATGTTTCTGGATTTTGAGGATAGGGGGAGGAAATTCAAGGAAGCCGTGTATATGCTGAAAAAGACAAGAGTCAAGGGATAGGAAACGCAAAAATCAAAAATTAAAATTGTGGAAGGTTTTTTAATAGACAACATCAATTTTGATTTTTAATGTTTAATATTTAATTTAGAATGATATGGGAACTGATGCAGTGGCAATTCTTGTATGTATAGGGGTCCTGATGGTCTACAGCTCAAGCGCGTTTCTTGCGTCAGAGAAATTCGGGAACAGCTTTCACTATCTCTGGAGGCAGATATTTACCATTTTGGCCGGACTTGCGGGAATGGTCTTTCTTGCAAGAACGGATTATCGTAAACTCAGAGTTTTCGTGATACCTCTGCTTGTTATCTCAGGGATCCTTCTTTTACTTGTATTTGTACCCGGCATCGGGGTTGCCGCAGGCTCCAAAAGCGCAGTAAAGAGATGGATCAAATTATGGCCGTCCACCTTTCAGCCGTCAGAGCTAGTAAAGATTTCCATGGTTATATTTCTCTCTGATTATATGAGCAGGAATGCGCACAGGATGAAGGACCTTGTTCATGGCATGGTAATTCCGGTCGCTGTCATGGTTTCTTTTCAGTGTATTATCATATTTCAGCCGGACTTCGGGGCTGTCATGAGTATTGGTATCATCACGATAACGCTTCTGATCATCGGAGGTATCAACTGGAAATATATTACCTGCGTTATTGCGGGCGCTATCCCGGTTATTGCAGCGCTTATATGGACCAAACCCTACAGAATGGCCCGGATAACGGCATTTCTTGACCCATGGAAGGACCCGCGGGGCAGCGGATTTCAGCTTATCCAGTCCTTTCTTGCCTTTGGGAATGGAGGCATCACCGGAGTGGGCATCGGCGGAAGCAAACAAAAACTGTATTTTCTGCCCGAGGCGCACACTGATTTTATTTTTTCTCTGATCGGAGAGGAATGGGGCCTTATAGGCGCTGTAATCGTGGTTTTGCTTTTCGCCTATCTTTTCAGGAAAGGCCTCATAGTTGCAATGAAGGCAGAAGACCCTTTTGGTTACTATCTTGCCACAGGTCTGACTGTAATGATCGGGTGTCAGGCCCTTATAAATTTTGCGGTGGCTACCGGCGCCATGCCTACCAAAGGACTGCCGTTGCCGTTCATCAGCTATGGGGGTTCTTCGCTCCTTATAAATATGATCGCAGCAGGAATACTAATAAATATTTCGAGTCTTGTGCACTATAACACCATGCATATCAAGACTTATGACAGCAGGGTCAAAAGATGAAAATAGTGATAGCCGGCGGAGGGACGGGCGGACACCTCTTCCCGGGGATTGCTGTTGCCAAAGAATTGATAAAGACACATAAAGGAACAGAGATAATGTTTATAGGGACATCCGAGGGCATTGAGGCAAGGATAGTTCCCAAAGAAGGGTTTGATATCAGATTCATAAAGTCCGAGGGCCTTGTCGGCCGCAGTTTTTTCAGGACGATAAGATCAGCCGTCAAGATACCGCTGGCTGTAAGAGATTCCCGCTCCATACTTAAGGACATTAAGCCCGATGCAGTTTTTGGCGTGGGAGGTTACAGCTCAGGCCCTGTGCTTTTGAGTGCTTATCTTCTTGGCATACCAACAATAATCCATGAGCAGAATACACTGCCCGGCCTTACCAATAAACTGCTTGGAAAGTTTGTAGATATTGTGGCAGTAACGTATATTGAGAGCATGGATTTTTTTTCAAAAGACAATGTCTATATAACGGGTAATCCGGTAAGAGAGGAGATACTGAAAGGCAACAGAGAGCGGGGTTACAGGACGTTCAGCCTTGACAGCGGTCTTTTTACCATATTTGTATTTGGCGGGAGTTCAGGCGCAAGCAAGATCAATAAGGCAATGAGCGAATCGCTGGTTTATCTTGAAGAATTTAAGGACAAGATACAGATCCTTCATCAGACAGGAGAAAGGGATTTTGATTCAGTAAGGGGGTTCTACCATGCAAAGGGTTTTAAGGGGACTGTCATCCCTTTTACATTTGATATGGCTGATGCTTATGCTGTTGCAGACCTTATCGTATCAAGGGCCGGCGCAACCACCCTTGCTGAATTGACAGCATGCGGAAAGGCAGCGATACTCGTGCCTTATCCGTTTGCGGCCAATAATCATCAGGAAATTAATGCAAGAAAACTGTGGGATGTTGGTGCCGCCCAGATGATACTGGACCGGGAACTAAATGGTAAGACGCTCTCAGACCTGGTCAGGCATCTGTTCCATGAGCCTGATGCTATAGGAGAGATGGAGAGGGTAAGCAGGTCACTCGGCAAACCTGATGCAACCAGGAATATGATCGAACTTATAATGAGCCTGGTGAAAAAAATCAAAAATAAAAAATGAGAAGTGAGAAATGAGAAATAAAAGACAAGATATTTTTACTTCCTATTTCTTATTTCCTATTTCTCATTTGGTTCTCGGTGTCTTGGTGGTTTCAATAAGGTGTTTTTCATCTTAAATACGAAAGAGGGAATATTTGTACAGAAAATTTGAGATAATCCATTTTGTAGGAATTGGCGGCGTTGGGATGAGCGGTATTGCCGAGGTCCTGATAAATCTTGGATATAAGGTCAGAGGTTCTGATCTGAAAGAATCCGAAACTACTAAAAGACTTAAGTCATTGGGGATCGGCATTGCCATAGGGCACAAGGCTGAAAATGTAAGGGGTGCTCATGTTGTTGTTATCTCGTCTGCGGTCTCCTCAGACAATCCTGAGGTGGCAGCGGCAAGAAATGAGTCCATACCGGTCATACCAAGGGCTGAAATGTTGGCTGAGCTTGCAAGGCTTAAATACAGCGTACTTGTTGCGGGCGCTCACGGAAAAACAACTACTACGTCACTCATTGCAGGTGTTTTTGCCTCAGCGGGGCTGGACCCGACAGTAGTTGTGGGCGGCAAACTAACGGGCATGGGCAGCAATGCAAGGCTGGGGCAGGGTGAATTTCTGGTGGCAGAAGCCGATGAAAGCGACGGCTCATTCCTGAAGCTCTCGCCGACCATAGCAGTGGTTACTAATATAGACAGGGAGCACATGGATTTTTTCAAGGGCATGGATGAATTAAAAAATGCATTTCTGTCTTTCATTAATAAAATTCCGTTTTATGGCGTTGCTGTGCTGTGCGCGGATAATGGGAATGTCCGGGAGCTCCTGCCCAAGGTACAGAGAAGATTTATGACTTACGGGCTTGAAAAAGGGCTTGATCTGACCGCCATGAACATAGAAAGAAAAGGCATGAGATCAAAATTTGAGGTTATATTAAAGGGTGAGTCTCTCGGTTTTTTTGAGATATCCCTTCCAGGACTCCACAATATTTATAATTCCCTTGCTGCCATAGGTGTTGCCAATGAACTCGGGCTTGATAACAATGCGGTAAGAGAGGCGCTCGCCGGGTTCAGCGGTGTCCAGAGGAGGTTTGAATTTAAAGGTGATGTGTGCGGGATAAGGGTATTTGACGATTACGGACACCATCCTGCTGAAGTAATGGCAACCCTCAGGGCGGCAAAGGAAACGATAGCACAGAATACAGAAAACAGAATACAGAAAACAGAGACCCCTCCCCCCTTCTCTGCACGAGTCGATCCCAACCCGCAAGGCAAGGGAAGGCTCGTGGTTCTTTTTCAGCCGCACAGATATACGAGGACAAGGGATCTGCTCGCGGAATTCTCAGGGGCATTCACAGATGCGGATAAAGTTATTCTCATGGATATTTATCCTGCAGGCGAGCAACCAATAGAGGGAATAAATTCGGAGCTGTTATTCAGGGAAATAAAAAAGGCAGGCAAAGACATTATATATGTCAGGGAAAGAGCCCGTATACTCGAGTATCTTATTGAAGAATTAAGAGACGGCGATATGTTTCTTACACTTGGGGCCGGTGACGTATGGAAGATCGGGGAGGAATTTGTGAAAGTTAAAATGGGAAGGGTCAAGGGTCAAGGGGTCAGGGGCCAGAAAATTTGCCTTGACCCCGGACCATAGCCCCTTGACCTTAATATTTATGGACAAAGAACTGAAAGAGATATTTGACAAGAGATATTTCAAAGGCGAGGTACGGCTTGATCAGCCCATGTCATTTTATACCTCATTGAGGATAGGCGGGCCGGTTAAGGCCCTTGCCTTCCCGGAAGATGTCGAGTCTTTAAGAAATATTATTATTGAGTCGCGTGAGGAAAATATCCCTTTATTTGTGCTTGGAGCCGGGACGAACCTGCTTGTTAGAGACGGCGGTGTGGACGGTATTGCCGTATGCCTGAAGGCATTTAAAAAGATTGATCTGATCCAGAATATGAATAACACTCCTGAGCCGGCCTTTGATACAGGGGATGCAGGGCTTTTTGTCGAGTCAGGAGTGCTGCTCAATGCCCTTATCAATTTCGCAAGGAAAAGCGGGTATTCCGGGATAGAGGCTCTGGCCGGAATACCCGGCACATTTGGCGGGGCAGTTTTTATGAATGCCGGCTCTTTTGGTTCTGAGATCAGGGATATAATTATTTCAGTGACCGTGATGAATATGGATGGGAGCATTCAGATATTAAAAAAAGATGAACTTAATTTTTCCTACAGGAGCTCAAACATTCCAGGTGACGTTATTATCCTCAGCGCTGATATAACGCTCAAAAAAGATACGGGTGAGAGCATATCAAAACGCATTAATGATTATCTGGAAAGGAGAAAAAGCTCACAGCCCATCGGAACTCCCTCTGCCGGCTGTGTATTTAAGAATCCGGATGGGGCCTTTGCCGGCAGGCTTATCGAAGAAGCGGGCTGCAAGGGCATGAGGAACGGGGACGTGGAGGTAAGCAGCCTGCATGCAAATTACTTCATCAACAAGGGCGGGGCGACGAGCAGGGATTTTATTGAACTTATGGAGAGTGTAAGGGCAAAAGTGAAAGCATCAAGCGGCATAACGCTTGAGCCTGAGATAAAAATCATAGGAAAGGATGGTTAAAAATCAAAAGTAACTACTAAGGTTGTTTAGACTATTAGTCTGTAGCCTGTTAGCTAAACGGCTAAATACCTACAGACTATCCACCTGAGTAGTTACATGAATTTTTATTAATTATGACTAAAGGACCGGTTACCACAAAAAGGATAGGCGTGCTGATGGGAGGCTCTTCATCTGAAAGAGATATTTCGATGAGGAGCGGCCTGGCGATATACCAGTCCCTGCAGGAGCTTGGATATAATGTTGTCCCTGTTGATGCGGGCAAGGATATTGTCAGTGTTTTAAAGAAAGACAAAGTGCGGTTTGCTTTTCTCGCGCTCCACGGAGGCCTGGGAGAAAATGGTGCAATTCAGGGCCTGCTTGAGGTCCTTGATATCCCTTATACAGGTTCCGGTATCCTGGCATCTGCTCTCGCAATGGACAAAGAGGCTTCAAAGAAAATATTTGCTTATCATGGATTGCCTGTGGCGCCTTTTACGGTTGTCAGCCGCCAGTCATTAGCGGCCAGCAAGAGATCAAAGTCCCCTGACCCCCAACCTCTGCCCCCTGACTTCCCATTGCCATGGGTAGTAAAACCTGCGGCAGAGGGTTCGAGCATCGGGATAAGCATAGTCAAGGAACAGGCCGCGTTCATGCCTGCGCTGGAACACGCGCTATCCTTTGGCAAAAGGGCTATCATTGAGAAATTCATAGACGGCCCTGAAGTTCATATTGCGGTACTCGGCAATAAAGTCCTGGGCGGAGTAGAGGTCAAGCCCTCTCTCGAATTCTATAATTACGAGGCGAAATATACGGCAGGGCTTACCGAGTACATAATCCCTCCCGTAATAGATGAGCCAACATATGAAAAAGCTAAGGGCATTGCCCTGCAGGCGCATAATGCGCTCGGCTGTGCAGGCGCCTCAAGGGTGGACCTGAAGATAGACAGCAGCGGCATTCCCTTCATCCTTGAGGTGAACACGCTCCCCGGCATGACAGCAACGAGCCTGCTTCCCAAGATAGCGCAGGCAGCGGGCATGAATTTCAAAAATCTTATTGAGGAGATAATAACCCTTGCGCTCAAAGAACAATAAAGACAGGGACCGTTCTAAAAAGAGAGCGGCATACCGCCGGGGCGAAAAAATATTTATATTTTTAAAAAGGGGGGTCATCGCGTTGTCGGCCCTGGCGCTGATCGGGGTGATCATATTAGCTGTAAGAATATCCCTCCGCTCTTTTTATATAAATAATATTGTTATTTCCGGCAACAATCATATCGAAGATTATGAGATCAAAGATGCCATTGATATCAGGGCCGGCGAGAACCTGATGAAGCTTTCTTTTGACGAGATCGAGACCAGGCTCAAACGCCTTGCATGGATCAGGAAGATGTCCCTGAGAAAAGAGTTCCCCGATACCCTTATGGTCAATGTTGAAGAGGCATCACCAAAGGCACTGCTCAAGTTCAAGGGCCGCTTGTTTATCATCGGCTCTGAAGGAAGGGCGCTTGAGGAGATCAGGGAAAAAGGGACTTCTTTCCTTCCGGTCATTGTTGAGATAGATCCTGAAAAAGACAAAGGCGGCATTATGGAAGCGTTAAAGCTGATAGATGCCATGGCTGAAAAAAATATCCTCCCGGGCAAGGAATCAATTGAGATCATGCTGGCGCCATATGGCCTGTCGGCTTTCCTGGACGGTGAATCTCTAAGGATAGGATACGGAGAATATGCTGACAAGATAGGCAAATGGAAGGAACTGGAGCCGGAGATCAGAAAGAAAAATATGATCGTTGATTATGTGGATCTCAGGTTTAAAGACAGGGTCATAGTGAAACCTTTTAAAATGACGGCGAACAATATTGTTAAAAAGGCAGGCAAATGAAAAAAGGGAATCTCATAGTCGGTGTTGATGCAGGGACATCAAAGACCACCGTCATTGTGGGTGAGGTTAACACCGGCCATAAGCCGCGCAACGGCTCTTCCTCAGGCGGGATTCAAAAAGCAGGGGGAGCTTACAATGATAGCCCGATAGAGATCATCGGTGTTGGATCAGTGCCTTCAACAGGGATCAAGAAAGGTGTTGTAGTTAATATTGAGAAGACCGCAGAAGCGATCAGAAGGGCTGCAGAAGAAGCGGCAAGGATGGCAGATATCGAGATCAGGGCAGTATATGCCAGCATCTCAGGTGATCACATAAAAAATTTTTCAAGTCATGGGGTTATAGCCATAAAAGAGAATGAGATCGGCAGGCGTGAGGTCGAAAAG
>JACQXH010000001.1 GCA_016208845.1 Nitrospirota bacterium
GCAAGAGGAGATATCTCTTGCTGCCGCGCAGAAAATAGATGCCTCAAAGAATATAGATGATGAGATTGAAACACCGCTGGACCTTGTTGATTTTGGAAGGATTGCAGCGCAGACAGCAAAACAGGTCCTTTTCCAGAAGTTGAGGGAGGCTGAAAGGGAGGCAATACATGAAGAATATAAGGACAAGATCGGCCAGATTGTAAGCGGCGTAGTGATCCGCAAAGAAAAAGGCAATTATTTTGTAACAATCGGCCGCGCCGAGGCCGTACTGCCCCAGAGAGATACGCTTCCCAATGAGACCCTCAAGAGAGGGGAAACGGTGCGTGTATATATCGAGGATGTGAAACTTTCTCTTAAGGGGCCTTCGATATTTCTTTCGAGGACACATCCTAATTTTGTAGGGGAGCTTTTTAAGATGGAGATACCTGAGATATATGAAGGCCTTGTTGTCATAAAAAACATTGTCAGGGAACCGGGCGACAGAACAAAGCTTACTGTATTTTCAAAGAATTCCTCTATCGACCCTGTGGGCGCATGTGTCGGCATGAAGGGCACCCGCGTGCAGTCCATAGTAAGAGAACTGAAGGGCGAGAGGATCGATATAATCCCCTGGACAGATGATCCCAGGACGCTTTTGATAAAAGCCCTCAGCCCGGCCTCAGTTGAGAGGATCGGATTAAATGAGGAAGAAAAATCAGCAATGGTAGTTGTAAGCGATCAGCAGCTCTCAGTGGCCATCGGGAAGAAGGGCCAAAACGTCAGATTGGCAATGAAGCTTACCGGCTGGGACATTGATATAATAAGCGAATCAGAGTATGCAAAGATGAAAGCAGGAGAGCTGGCTCCTGTCAATTTGGAAGAAGCATCAAAAGACAAAGAAAAGATCAGCAGCCGCTCAGGTTCGCGAAAAGAGGAGAAGGCCTGATTGAAATAACTCAAAACTCAAATGTCAAACGTCAAAGCTGCAACTCAAAGCTGAAAGTTTTAAGGTTGCAGTTTTGAGTTTTGAGTTTTGAACTTTGAGCTATTATAAATAATTCCTTAATTTTGCATTTATTTTGATAATTGGAAGAAAATCCAGGAATCAAGCCCAGATCATTAAGAGATACATCTGCGCAATACATAAAAGGTGTCGGGCCAAGACGTGCCCGGCTCCTTGAACGTCTCGGCATCAGGACCATAGAAGACCTCCTTTTTTATATCCCCTGGCGGTATGAAGACAGAAAGAACCTGAGAAATATCTCCAACCTGTCTATCGGCAATCACGAAACTTTATTGGCGGAAGTCGTTTCAGCAGATATTATCACAACGCCAAGAAAAAAAATGAAGATCCTCGAGATTGTTGTAACAGACGGTTCCGGTTTTCTCAAGTGCAAGTGGTTCAACCAGCCGTATCTGGGAAAATATTTCAGGAAAGGACAAAAAGTGATCCTGAGCGGCGTGGTTAAGGGTTATCCCGATACGAACCGCTTCCGGCCGGCTCTTGGCCCTGATTTTGGTCTATCTGCTCTGTCATCAGGCCCTGAGATGGAAAATCCTGATTTTGAAAATCTGGACAATGAAGACGGATTTATCCATACCTCAAGGATCATTCCCATTTACAGAGCAACAGAGGGTTTTACTCCCAAGCAATTAAGGACGTTAATCTTCAGTACGATTACGCAGTATTCCCCGCTGATAAAAGATTATATGCCTGAAGATATTATCATAAGGAATCAGCTTGTGCCGCTGAAGAAGGCTGTGAAAGAGGTACATTTCCCGGAGGAATTCAGTGATATAAATGTCTTAAATCAGGGATTGAGCCCTGTGCACAGGCGTCTGATATTTGATGAATTCTTCCTGCTCGAGCTTGGACTTGCAATGATGAAAAAAAAGGAAGAGGCAGAGGCAGGTATTAGCTTTAAGCGTGAGAGCGCTCTGGTCGATAAATTTCTGAAGACCCTGCACTTCGAGCTTACGAATGCGCAGATAAGGGTATTTGATCATATACGTCAGGACATGACGAGGACGGTATCCATGAACTGGCTTATTCACGGGGATGTCGGCTGCGGCAAAACCGTCATAGCAGTCTTATCCATGCTTATGGCAGTTGACAGCGGTTATCAAGCCTGCCTGATGGCGCCGACAGAGATCCTCGCAGAACAGCATTTCATAAATATGAAGAGGATGCTGGACGGTTTTGGCCTGGATATAATTCTGGTGACCTCTAGCACGAAGAAACAGCCGATGGATATGATCTCCGGGGGCAAGGCTCAAATTATTATCGGCACTCATTCCCTTATTCAGGAACAGATGAAATTTAAAAATCTGGGGCTCGCCGTGATAGATGAACAGCACAAATTCGGTGTTGTTCAGAGGGCGAACCTTCGCAGAAAAGGCTTTAACCCGGATATTCTTATTATGACCGCCACGCCTATTCCCCGGACTCTGGCACTGACTCTGTACGGAGACCTTGATATTTCCGTGATCGATGAACTGCCTGCCGGCAGGAGGCCTGTACAGACAAAGGTATTTTTCCCTTCACAAAAAGACAGGGCCTATTCATTAATACACGAAGAGCTTTCAAAAGGGAGACAAGTTTATATTGTTTATCCGCTTATTGAAGGTTCTGAAAAGCTGGACCTCAAATGCGCAGTGGAAGGGGCTGAGGCGTTAAGGAAGATTTTCCCGGGAAAAAAGATAGGGCTTGTGCATGGCAGGGTCCGGCAGGATGAGAGGGAAAAGATCATGAGTTCCTTTAAGGCCGGCGACATCGACATGCTTGCAGCTACTACAGTGATAGAAGTTGGGGTAGATGTGCCAAATGCATCTCTCATGCTCATAGTGCATGCGGAGAGATTCGGACTTGCGCAGCTTCATCAATTGAGGGGCAGGATAGGAAGAGGCGGTTATGAATCGCACTGCCTGCTTATGGCCTACCCGCCGTTCGGCGAAGATGCAAAGAGAAGACTTAAGGCCATGACATCTACAAATGACGGCTTTAAAATAGCGGAACAGGACCTTGATATCAGGGGGCCGGGTGAATTTTTCGGCACCAGACAATCCGGGATCCCTGAATTGAGGATTGCCAATCTGATAAGGGATATCGGGATACTTGAGAGTGCGAGGAATGAGGCCTTTGCATTAACAGGAGAAGATCCTGTATTGAAAAAGTATCCTCTTCTCAGGGATACATTGTATACTAAATGGCGCGGGAGGCTGGAATTGATAAAGAGTTAAGCAAACAACCCAGGTTGATAGTCTGTAGGGGCTCAGGTAAATAGTCTGTAGGTATTTCGTTGTTCAGCTACCAGACTACAGACTAATAGTCTAAACAACCTTTCAGGGAGGTCATTATGTTGGACAGGACAAAGAAGAGTCTTGACGAGGGAGTTAAAAGGGTGAGGTGGTTTGCAGCATTTCTTGCCGAAAGGTCCAGGGTTGAGACCTCAATGGCGAGACTGCTTTATGAATCCAGCAAGCTCGAGGACAAACTCAATGATCTGTACAGGGACATTGGCAAACGGGTAGTGGAGCTGAAGGAAAAAGGTGAGAGGGCCGTATTAAAGGATTTCATCATACTGCAGGCAATGGAAGATATAAAAGACCTCAGGGAACAGATAGAGGATTTCAAGGAAAAGGCGCAGGCCCTTAACAGGCCTTCGGAAAAATTATGAACGATTAAATTAAAAAAAATATAAAAAATCAAAATTATGGAGCGATCTATAATTGGAGACACAGAGCATTTTAAGGAATGTAACCATCTAACAAGTGTCATTCCGGCTTGTCCGGAATCTCGGGACGAGTCGTGCCGACTTTCCTTGTTTTATGATTCATAGCAAGCCGGAATGACAAAAAAGAATCGCTAAACTTTGGTTTGATGACGATATAAATAGAGTTCATGAACGGAATTTTATTATACATAATAATCTTTTTATTCGGCTCCATAGTAGGTTCTTTTCTCAATGTATGTATCTACAGGGTTCCCAAAGGCCTTTCAATTATCTGGCCCTCATCAAGATGCCCTTCCTGCAGCAATCCGATCAATCCATGGGACAATATTCCGATCATAAGTTATGTATTTCTGAGGGGCAGATGCAGGTCCTGCAAGGCGGACATCTCTTTTCAATATCCTCTTGTGGAATTTATCAATGCACTGCTGTATACGGTTCTTCTGTGGAAATTCGGACCGCAGTTATCGTGGTTCCTGGCAGTATATTTTATTTTCATATCATCGCTTATAGTCATAACTTTTATAGATCTGGAATATCAGATAATCCCAAACAGCATAACGCTGCCCGGCATCGTGCTTGCTCTTATCTTCGGCTCCACGGTCTTGCCGGATACTTTTTCGCGCATCAATCCCCTGGGCTTCAGGGCATCACTCATTGGTGTTTTAACCGGCGGCGGGTTATTCTATGCGGTAGGAGTTGCAGGGAAAGCTATCCTGAAAAAAGACGCCATGGGCGGGGGAGATGTGAAGATGATGGCAATGGTCGGAGGCGTTTTGGGCTGGAAGGGTGTGCTGCTCACGACATTTGCAGGGAGTCTTACAGGTTCCATTGCTGGTATTTTGCTTATTTTGTTAAAAGGCAGAGAATGGGGCACGAAGATACCATTTGGCCCTTATCTCGCTATTGGGGCGGTTATCAGCCTGCTTTCGGGTCAGGAAATTCTAATGTGGTATCTTCATGCGAAATAAAATAATAATTGCTGTCCTGTTTATATCTTCAGGACTTATTCTTGGTATCGTTATAACCCGATCCCTTAATCATGAAAGTATTCAATATGCGATCTGGCTCGGTTTATTCCTCCTCGCAGCTGCAACATACTCATTGACAAGAGTTTATATTGTGAGCCAGAGGAAGAGCCTTAAGAGGCCGTAGGACAAGAGACAACATACAGAAGTGGGGTTTGTGGTAGACACTTTTCAGGAGCTTGTGGGAAAGCTCAAAGACAAGGAAAGAGAGCTTGACAGGCTCAGGACACTTGCAGAGGACAGGGCTGTAAGAATGGAGACTTATAATGAGAATATTTTGCAGAGCGTTCCCAGCGGAGTTGTCAGCATTGACAGATCCATGAAGATCAAGAGCATAAATCATTCGGCAGAGAGTACCCTCGGACTCAGGGCTGAACATGTGATAGAGAAATACTGCGCAGAGGTTTTCCATGACCCCTTATTGAGCATTATGCAGGACAGCCGTACTGTGCACAGAGGTGAGTATCCCTATATGACAAGAGACGGGAGGCACATCTGGCTTGGCGTAACGACCTCGCAGCTGAAGAATGCCACCGGTGAAGCGCTTGGATTGATCCTTGTATTTACTGATCTTACAGACGTAAAGGCATTACAGACGCAGGTAGAATTAAAGAAGAGACTCACACAGCTTGGAGAAATGTCCGCTGGCATCGCGCATGAACTGCGCAACCCGATGTCAGTGATAGCGGGTTATGCAAGGCTATTGAGCAGAAAAATTGATGAAACGAACAAGTCCACGGTCAGCGCCATATTGACGGAGATAGAAGGCATGGACAGGATCATATCAGAGCTGCTTGCATTTGCAAAACCGACCGATCTGAATAAGTATCCGGTGAATTTGAACAGTATTATAGGGGAAACAACTTACGCTGCTGTTAGCGGTAACCGCGACGTTAAAGTGGTTGTTCATGCAGAAAAGCCTTTTTCAGTAATGGGTGATGAGGTCCTGCTAAGGCAGGTCTTTACGAATCTGTGCGTCAATGCTGTCGATGCCATGCCGGAAGGCGGCACACTTACGATAAAAGTGAATGACCTGAACAATGCAACAGAGATAATAATAGCAGACACAGGACACGGTATGCCTGAAGATATAAGACAGAAGATATTCCTGCCATTTTATACCACGAAGCAAAAGGGCATTGGACTGGGCCTTGCCATAGTGCAGAAGATCATTGTCTTACACAATGGGAGCATTGAAGTCGGGAGCGCAGAGGGCGGGGGCACTACTTTCCGCATAGTGCTGCCTGCCGGGACCTGGACCATACGGTAAGGACTCTTGTACTAAAGAAAATATAATATATTACGATATATACTATATATGCGTTCTTTATATGGTATATATCGTTTATTCTTAATATTGCTTTTACTATGCATTTTGGTTCTATCAGCCTCCACAGTCTTTGCTGCTGACTGGTATAGCTCAAGCTGGTCTTTTCGCAAGAAACTGACCATTCAAAGCTCTAAAGTCCCTGGTGACCTGAGCTATTTTCCTGTGCTTGTAAGCATCACCCTTGATACCTCCAAGGTTCAGTCTGACGGCGATGATATCCTTTTTACCACATCTGACGGAACGACAAAACTGGACCATGAGATAGAAAGCTACAATTCAGGCACAGGCGCATTGCTTGCGTGGGTAGAGGTGACATCAGTGTCATCTTCATCGAACACGGATATTTATATCTACTACGGCAATTCCGGCGCAGGCAATCAGCAGAATGTCAGCGGGACCTGGGATGAAGGAGGCAGCAGCTATTACAAAGGCGTATGGCACTTAAAAGAAGACCCCTCAGGTTCAGCGCCTCAGATGACAGACAGCACCTCCGGCAGCAATAACGGGACATCAAACGGCAGCATGACATCAGGCGACCAGGTTGCCGGGCAGGTCAATGGCAGTCTGGATTTCGATGGAAGCGATGATTACATTGACGCAGGAAGCAGCAGCAATATCAAACCTGCTACTGCTTTAACGGTGGAGGCGTGGGTGTCACGGACCGGGGGACTTGCAGACTGGGAAACAGTATTGGCAACAAATTCCAACGACAGCTGGGATGACGGATACGGGATAAGTGTATTTGACACAGGAGTCAAAATAAATTTCTGGGTCAATACATGGAATCAAAATGTTGCGGTAACATCTGACTGGCCTACAGGATGGCATTATGTTGTCGGGACCTTTGAAGCGAGCACTGCTGTCAGGATATATCTTGACGGAAATGAGGGAACTGCCGACACCTCTTCTGTGCCGGCATCGATCACTTATGACTCTCACGGGACAGGGAAGCTGTTCATTGGGAGCGGGCACCAGGATACAGGTTCCCTATATTATTTCAGCGGAGGGATCGATGAGGTCCGTATATCCAACACTGTGCGTTCATCTGACTGGATAACAGCTGCATATAATAACCAGGGCAGTCCCGGCACATTTGTGGACACATCGGCATCAGAGCAGAGCACCTTCACGTGGACCGGCGCATCCTCCACTGACTGGAATACGGCCGCTAACTGGGATGTTAATGCCGTGCCCGGGGCAGGACATACAGCGGTTATTCCTGATGTCTCAGGCGGCTCTAACAGATTCCCTGTATTGGGAGGCGCAACTACAGTAACAAACCTCACCATTAATTCAGGGGCTACTTTGACGGCAAGCGGCAATAGTCTTACTGTATCAGGCACCTTCTCCAATGACGGCACGCTTTATGTAACA
>JACQXH010000152.1:0-4213 GCA_016208845.1 Nitrospirota bacterium
CGCGGGGTGGAGCAGCCTGGTAGCTCGTCGGGCTCATAACCCGAAGGTCAGAGGTTCAAATCCTCTCCCCGCTACCAATACAAATCAGGGGCTTGCGGTTTTCCGCAAGTCCTTTTTTCATTATAAAGACTGCACTGTTAGCTAAACGACTAAACACCTGCAGACTATCCACCTGAGTCATTACCTTCATTTAAACATCATCAGCGTTAAGGAACCTCTTGAGATTTTCCTCTGTAATATGCCACTCGGTCCCTATTTTAACTCCCTTGAGCCTTTTCTTATTAAACCAGTCCCGCAGGGTCCTCTCGTTAACACCGAGAGCCCTATGCAGGTCTTTAACAGAATATATCCTTATGTCACCAATTTTTTTCGACATTAATTTCTTATGGCGGTTTCTATAGGGCAGGAGGCAACTGTGGCTTGTGAGCATATGAACCAACAGGTCTTTGGCAAATAAACACTATTCGCTTGTTGATTTCTGCCCGGGTATGATCAAATCCTCAAACATCTTCTCCATCATCTCATCTTCTCTTTTACCGACAGCCAGAATTGCCATGAGCACTATGCCGAGAAAGCCGCCGACCGCCAATCCCAAAAAAAGCAGGATCATCATCGCCTCCCTTCAAATCGTTAATTGCATATTTGCCATTGCTTGCATATTAGTAGCATAAAAATAGGATTATGTCAAGCATTAAATGTATAAATATGCAGCGCTTCGGTTACAGGCGGCAAGGTATGTCTTAAAGAAGGATTCCCGTCCCCGATGCTTCGGGAGGAATGACGGAATGCTTTTTATTCCCTATGTCATTCCGGCTTGTCCGGTCGGAGCGGCTCTTCGGTCGATACTACTAAACTTAGACTCGCTTCGAGAATCTCTCTTCTCTGCCACTCATAACTGCAGGGTTACACAAATACAGCAGAGGGATGTCAATACAGGAGGCCGTTCAAAGAAATCTTCCGTTTTGGTTTTTGTAATTTTCATGTCTTGACATGTGCCGATAATGTGTTATAAATTTCCCGATTTCCCACTAATATCTTGCATCACTATATATGTTTAATGTATCCTAATAACGTTATGGTCCTTTTTAATTATTCTGCAAAAGAAATTACTATTAAGGTCGTATTTTACGGGCCTGGCATGTCCGGCAAGACCACAAACCTTCAGCAGCTGCACACTATTTTACCCTCAGCCACAAGGGGCAAATTGATCTCTCTGGCTACTGAAGGCGACAGAACCCTGTTCTTTGATTTCCTTCCTGTGGCCATGGGAAAGATCAAGGATTTCAATATCAGGTTCCAGCTTTATACAGTCCCTGGCCAGGTAAAATACGGAGCAACAAGACGTCTCGTGCTGAAAGGCGCTGATGCGATCGTCTTTGTGGCTGATTCACAACGGGCATTAAAAGAGCAGAATATCGAAAGTTATAATGACATGAGGGAAAATCTTGTAGCCAATAATATTGATCCGGATGACATACCTGTTGTTCTGCAGTACAACAAACGGGACATTGACAATATCATGAGCATAGATGAAATGAATCAGGATTTAAATAAACGCAACGAGCCTATATTTGAGGCTGTTGCGGTCCAGGGCAAGGGGATCCAGGCGACTTTTGATACAGTTAAGGATATTGTCGTAAAGTACATAGCTAAGAAACACCAGGTCGGCGTCGAGGCGCCTGAAGAAGTTATAGTCATGCCGGCACGGCCGGAGAAGGCTGCTCCGGAAAAGACACGCCCTATTGAGCCCCATAAACTTGACGACAGCCAGCATCCAAAAGTCATTGTTATGCCCGGCCCTGAAACTCCACAACCTCGAAGATCTGCTGCTGTAGAAGAAAGAGTGATACAGGTCACTGCCGCCCCTCCGGACCTCACAAAGTTCGTACAGGCAATAGAGGAATTAAGGAACGTGATGTCCGGCATCAACATTACGCTACAGGACATGCTTAAAAAACAGGGCAAGATGGTCGGTGAGATAACAGAGATGAAAGAGATCTTTGCCGATGCAAGCAAGAGAAAAGGACTGGGCAGGTTCTTTCGTTAGTGATCACAGCATTTCCACTGTCTTAATAAGGGCTTCTGCTTTCCTCAATGTCTCAAAATATTCCCGTTCCGGATCTGAATCAGCCACAATGCCGGCCCCGGCCTGCACATAGGCAGTATCATTTTTAATAACAAAAGACCTGATCACAATATTGAGGTCCATGGCGCCTGAAAAACCTATATAGCCGATAGAGCCCGTGTAGGGCCCCCTTGCTACAGGCTCAAGTTCATCTATTATCTCCATGCACCTGACTTTTGGCACTCCTGTTATGGTTCCGCCCGGAAAGGCAGCCCTTATCGCGTCAAAACAGTCCTTGTTCCCTGCGATCCTGCCTTTGATGTTTGACACAATATGGATCACGTGCGAATAGTCTTCAGTTATCATGAACTCATCAACAGCAACTGAGCCGTAGTCAGATATCTTGCCAAGATCATTCCTCTCAAGGTCTATCATCATTAAGTGTTCGGCGCGTTCTTTTTCATTCAGCAAAAGCTCTTTCCTCATTGCAGAATCGGCCTCGGCATCAGCGCCCCTCGGCCTGGTTCCTGCGATCGGCCTTGTTTCCACACTCCCTTCTGAAAACCGCAGGAGCCTCTCAGGGGAAGAGCTTATGACCTGATAATCCCCCATGTACAGATATGCCGCGAAAGGAGACGGATTGATCGCGCTGAGTATTTTATATATTTTCCATCGGTCCGCCTCTCCAATATCTGCTGATACCCTCTGTGAAAGGTTTGCCTGGAATATATCGCCTGCCTTAATGTATTCCTTTGTTCGTCTTACCATTTCCATATAGTCTTTCTTGTGCATTTCATGTTTTATCTTTACCGGCCTGCTGATCTTTTGTGAAACTCCCTTTTGTTCTCTGCCCATGGAATTGATCTTAATATGAAGGTCATGGATTTTCTGCCTTGCCGCATCATAGTAAAGATCATAGGGCCCACCATAAAGATCAGCAGGGCAGGAAACGAGGAAGGTCTTTTTGTCTTTATGATCAAATGCGGCAAAATTATCGACCAGCAGGAAATGTGCATCCGGTATCTGCAGGTCATCAATTGCGTTTCTTAGAAGGCGCTCGAGATAATGGACAAAATCATAACTGATCAGCCCGACCGCACCGCCCAAAAAAGGAGGTAACCCCTTTGCAGGCTCTATATTATATGAAGCAATAAGTTCCTTTAGTTTTTTTAAAGGAGATAAGGAGGTAATAATATTTTTTTCTTTTGCCTGTATTGCAATTGAACCGTTCTTAACACTATACGTCATAAATGGTTCTGCGCCTGCAAAAGAATACCTTGCGATCTTCTCCGGGCCCTTAATGCTTTCCAGGAGGAAACTGTAGGGACCCCTGATAGACTCATAGACCTGCTGAGGAGGGATAAAGGGCAGCTCTGCATATACAGGATGCACACGGCCCCTTTGGGCCTCTTCTATAAATATTTTTTTTGTGGGCAGGACGTTAAGCATCAAATCCAACGGCGCAAAGGGATGAAGATGCAAAGGCACAAAGGCACAGAGCTTCCATACTCTCTGTGTCTTTGCACCTTTACCCTTTCATTTGACATTATATCCCTACTATTTCTTTTTCAATACGTTCCAATGCCTTAATCGCATCAGGCTGAGAAGTAACAGCCCTTCCTATAACAATATAGTCGGCCCCGAGATTTAATGCCTTTCTGGGGGGCATAGTCCTTTTCTGGTCATCTGCCTGGCTCCATGATGGCCTGATGCCGGGAGTGACGATCAGAAAACCCCTGCCGCAATGCGCCCTTATTATCTCTATCTCATCAGGCGATGAGACCACACCGTCAAGTCCCGCCTTCAGGGCGAGCCCTGCAAGGTGTTTGACCTGTGTGGTCATCCTCTGCCCCACCCCAAGTTCATCCTTAAGCACATGCTGATCAATGCTCGTCAGTATAGTTACACCGATAAGCTTCGGTCTTTCGATATTCTTCTTAAGGCAAAACTCGACAAGGCTGCCGGCTGTCCTTTTCATCATCTCAAGCCCGCCCGATGTATGAACATTGAACATGAACACCCTGAGCTCTGCAACAATACACGCAGTCCTTGATACGGTGTTGGGAATATCATGATACTTGAGGTCAAGAAATATTTTTTTGCCCCTGGCGTGGATCTCATCAATTATTCTTGGACCGGAAGAGGTGA
>JACQXH010000152.1:4223-7028 GCA_016208845.1 Nitrospirota bacterium
TGAACAGTTCTGTGCCGACCTTGAAGATATCAATATGGCCCCTGAACTTTTCTACTAAATCTAAAGCTTCTTTGTAATCAGATACGTCAAGGGCAAGGATTATATGGTCTTTTGCTTCCATCTTTAAATGAAATATTAGAAATCAAATATCAAAATTAAGGAAGATATTTTAACTTTATTTTCTTCCACAATTTTGCATTTTGACTTTTGCATTTAAATTTTCGCTAACGTTATTTTTTTCTGGGCCTGATACTTGCCTTTTTTATCCGCATAAGAAACCTTGCAGACCTCATCTGCGCCAAGGAATAAAATCTGCGCGATCCCCTCATTGGCATAGATCATGGCTGGCAGGGGAGCTGTGTTCGAGATTTCGATGGTCACATGGCCCTCCCATTCAGGCTCGAGAGGGGTGACATTGATAACTATGCCGCACCGTGCATAGGTGGACTTTCCGAGACATATTACGATAACGTCTCTCGGTATCTTAAAATATTCCTTTGATGTGGCAAGCACGAAAGAGTTGGGGGGTATTATGCAGACATCTCCCTGGAAATCTGCAACGCTCTCCGGTTTGAATTTTTTTGGGTCGATCACTGTGCTGTTAATACCGGAAAATATCTTGAATTTATCCGATATCCTCATGTCATACCCGTAAGAGCTCACACCATAAGAAATTACCCCTGCCTTAACCTGCTCTCTGGCAAAAGGTCTTATCATTCCCTTTTTTGCCTGCTCCTTGATCCACCGGTCATTTTTCACCATCAGGCATTCTCCAGTAAAATATGATTAATTTTTTTTTAAAGGGTAACATAAAGCTTTATTTATTTACAATCGCAAGACCGTTAACCTCACAGAAATTCAGTTACAACCTTGCATCACCGTCCCTGCATCATGTATTCTGAATGAATGACAGGCATCCCGGAAAGATTCCTCAATTATCTGACGGTAGAAAAAGGTCTCTCTGCAAATACGATAGAATCCTACAAGAATGACCTCTCTAAATTCCAGAAATATATTGAAGGCAGCGGTAAGAATATCACTCGCTTTACCAAAAATGATATCATCTCTTATTTAAACCATATGCGCGATAACGGGAATCAAACCCCGACAATAGCACGCAATATCGCCACACTGAGAGGATTCTGCAAATTCATGCTGACGGAGAAAATAATTGAGGAAGACCCTGTTGAAAATCTCAGCAGCCCGAAGGGATGGAAATATCTGCCTAAAATATTGGGAATTGATGAAATAAATTCCCTGCTAAAAAAGCCCGGGCATGAAAAATATTCATTGCGGGACAAGGCGATCCTCGAACTCATGTATTCTTCGGGGCTCAGAGCGAGTGAGATCATCAACCTGAAATCGGGTGATATTAATTTTGAGGCTGGTTTTATAACGGTCCTCGGCAAGGGTTCAAAAGAGAGAATAGTGCCGATCAATGAGAGAGCGATGAGATCGATCAGAGAATACATTCATGGACTAAGGCCTCAGCTTCTAAATAAGAGGACCAGCCCCGGTCTGTTTATCGCAAAAGGCGGAAAAACAATGACAAGACAGAGGTTGTGGCAGTTAATAAGACAATATTCAAGCGGGCTCTCCATTAAAATTTCTCCGCATACCCTCAGACACTGTTTTGCTAGCCACCTTTTGAACGGCGGCGCTGACCTCAGAGCGCTCCAGAAAATGCTCGGGCACGCGGATATATCGACAACCCAGATATATACTAAGGTAACCCCTGAAAGGCTAAAAAAGGTACATAAGGAATATCATCCGCGAGGATGAAACCCAAAGCCGCTGATTTTCGCAGATTGACGCGGAAAAAGAATGATGTTTAGAAAATGAGAAGATAAGCAGTTTAAAATTAAAACTTCTCAACCTCCTAACTTAATAATTTCTGATTAATTAAATCTGTGTTTATTAGTGACTGCCGAAAGGCAGATCTGTGCTAATCTGTGTTAATCTGTGGCAAAATATTTTTTCAGGATGAATTCAAAATGAAAAGACCATTCGGACAGCATTTTCTCTCTGATCCGGGGATTTTAAGAAAAATAATGGATTGTGCCGGGGTGGCACAAGAAGATACTGTTGTAGAGATAGGGGCTGGTCCCGGGGCAATGACAAGGCTGCTTGCCGAACGGGCAAAAAAAGTCATCGCGATAGAGATCGACAAGAGATTGATCCCGGGCTTGAATGATCTGTTCTCTGCCGCGCCGCATGTGGAGATAATCTCAGCCGACGCACTTAAATTTCCCCTGGATACGATCAAAGGCAAATTTAAGGTTGTGGCCAATATCCCGTATTATATAACAACCCCTCTTTTGTTCAGGCTGCTTGAATTCAGGGAAAAAATAACCGGCATGACCCTGCTTTTGCAGAAGGAGGTCGCTGAAAGGATAGTGGCATCCCCGGGCAATAAGGATTACGGGGTCCTTTCCATCTCTATTCAGCTCTTAACGAAACCAACCCTGAAATTTCTGGTCAGAAGAGGGTCGTTCTCCCCGCCTCCTAAAGTAGATTCATCTGTCGTTAATTTCGATATCTGCCCGAATCTGCCTTATGAAGTGAAGAATGAAGAACTTCTGCGCAAAATCATAAGAACAGCGTTTTCGCAAAGGCGCAAGACAATCCTGAACAGCCTGAAATCTTTTGGCCGCATAAAAGATGCCCTTGAAGCGGCAGGTATTGCGCCCAAATTAAGGCCTGAGAATTTAAGCATAGAGGATTTTGTTGCGATCGCAAATATATTGGCAGAATAGCGGAACGGCCGGAACCTACCCCCCGCTTCTTTTTCCCTGTTCAGCGTAA
>JACQXH010000196.1 GCA_016208845.1 Nitrospirota bacterium
GTTTGCTGCTTTTGCGGCCATAGTCTCATCCATTTTTTCGCCAACGCTCACAGGATGCGCCGCTCCTATATTGGTGCCAGGAGCCATCGCGGCCACATGGGCAGAGAGCGCTATGAAGACACCTGCTGAGGCGGCCCGCGCCCCGCTGGGGGATACATAGACAATAACAGGTATCTCGCTTGATATTATATTCCTGACGATATCTCTCATGGATGTATCAAGCCCGCCCGGCGTATCAAGCTCTATGACCAGTGCGTCTGCTTTTTCACGCGCGGCGTCACCGATATTTTTAGAAATGAACTCTGACATTACGGGATTTACAACACCGCCGGACCTGATGACAATAATGTCAGATTCAGAGCGAACCGGGCAAAAAAACAGGCATAGAAAGAAAGGGAGGATAAAAAAAGCTTTCTTTTTCATTGAAAAAATTATATCTTTATATAGGCCATGTGTCAAATAGGGTTATGTCAAGGGTTTATGGAAAAATAGGATAAGACATGAAACCACAGAGGACTCAGAGAAAAAGAAATTAGTATTAATCAAAAACTCTGTAAACTCAGAGGCTGCTTCCGCAGGAATAAAGATATTTTTATAAACATGCATAATGCAAATTGCAGGGCAACAATAGAAAGGATAATAAATATGAGTACACAGATGGGAAGGAATAAAATTCTTTTAACTCATTTATTTTTTATTACTCTCTCTGTGTTCTCTGTGGTGAAATTTTGGCAATGTGTCAAATAGAATAAGGAGTAAGGATGACGCTTAGGCAAAGGATCAGCATTTCTTTCATTATCGTGGTCGCGGCAGTAATAGCCCTGATAGTTTTTTCATTCAAGGCGGACTATGCCGCGCTGTATGGTGTGATGATGGTGGCCGCGTTGACTGCCATAGCCGGCCTGATAATCTTTTCCGGCGTAATAAACAGGATGTTAAAACTTATCGAGGCCCTTAATGGATTTGCTCAGGGCACAATACAGGGGACCAAAGACATCAGGCTTGATGTTCAGGGCTCAGATGAGCTCAGCCGGGTAGCGGTTAATGTAAGCAAAATGGCTGATACATACAAAGAGAAGATATCTGATCTTGAGAAAGAGGTGAGCAAAAGGCAGAGGGCGGTGAGAGAGCTGTCGATACTGAATGAATTGATGGGCTTTGTCACATCAGAGCTTAAATTTGAGATCGTATTGAAAAGCTTTGTGGACCGTGCGGGCGATCTCCTCAAATCCGAGTATTGCGCTGCAGTAATATTTGAGGCCGGCACATTTGCGACAAAATATTTTATTACCAGGGAAGGCACTCCAGACCATACGTCAGTTCAAATGAATTCTGAGGGAATCTTCAAAAAGCCGTTGAACGAGATGATCCCCCTGAGGATATCGTCAGGCCGGCAGGAACGCATAAAAATTCCTGAACTTAATATGGAGGTAAGGGACGTATTGTCTGTACCTTTGATCTTTTCAAACATGCTGTACGGGCTGCTGTTATTAGCCGATAAAAAGGAAGGCACCTATGAACAGGATGATGAGGATACCCTGATGGATTTTGCGTTTCAGGCCTTCCAGATCATCGGCATGCACGATAAGATATCAAACCTGGCAGTTACGGACGGGCTTACCGGCCTTAATAATCACAGGTATTTTCAGGAGGAGCTGACCAAGACATCAGAGATCGCCAAGCGTTACGGAAAGCATCTTTCCCTGCTTATCCTTGATGTAGACCATTTTAAGTCTTTTAATGACAGTTACGGCCACCAGGTAGGGGATATGGTGCTCAAGTCCATTGCGCGCCTGATGAGAGACCATGTGAGAAAAACTGACTTTGCCGCGCGCTACGGAGGGGAAGAATTTGCCGTCATCATGCCTGAGACAGGATATAACGGCGCGAGAATACTCGCGGAAAGATTGAGAACAAAGATCGCTGAAAATCCTTTTATACTTCCAAACGGTGAGAAGACCCTGCTGACCGTAAGCGTAGGATTTGCTGCTATCCCGGAAGATACTCAGGACAAAACCCAGCTTATAGCATTGGCTGACAAGGCGCTGTATTTTGCAAAGGAGAACGGCAGGAACCGTTCTCATGGTTATGGCGATTGAGGCCTTTGCAGGGATTTGACAGATTAAAATTAATTAAGGTGGATAGTCTGCAGGTGTTTAGTCGTTTAGCTAACAGACTACAGACTAAACAACCTGAAAAATAAGTTTGTATCACCTGTAAGCTGACAACTGTCAACTGATCCCTGCATTTTCCTTGCTTGAAGTCCAGTTTAATGCTATGATATTTCAATTGCAAAGAAACTGAAATATATATGCTAAAAGTAAATGAAATTTTCAAGAGCATCCAGGGAGAGTCAACGTATGCCGGTCTTCCCTGTACATTTGTAAGGCTTGCCGGCTGTAACCTCCGGTGCACATACTGCGACACAAGCTACGCGTATTACAACGGCAAGGAACTAACTGATGAAGAGATAGTTGCAAAGATAGAAGAGTTAGGCGTAAAGTGCGTTGAATTCACCGGCGGCGAGCCGCTCCTGCAGGAAGAAACCCCGAAACTATTGACCATGCTTCTGGATAAGGGATACAGCGTTCTTGTTGAGACAAACGGCTCCATCTGCATTGGTTGTCTCGATAAGAGGCTCAATATCATCATGGATTACAAATCGCCGAAAAGCGGTATGAGCGAGAGAATGAGGCCCAAGAACTTTGATTTTCTGAAGAAGACCGACCAGATAAAGTTCGTCCTCATGGATGAGTCGGATTATTTATGGGCCAAAGATATTATTTTAAATAATCGCCTCCATGAAAGATTTGACCATATCCTTATGTCGCCTGCATACGGAGAGCTGTCACCCAAGTCTCTGGTCCAGTGGGTGCTGCGCGATAACCTGCCTGTGAGGGTCCAGTTGCAGATCCATAAGTACATATGGGCGCCTGATGAGCAGGAGGGGATTTGAAAATTCAGATGAGGTTTTGTCTTATAAAAAAATATAACTATAAAGATGCATCATTGACCCGAAATTACCATTAAAGATGTCATTCCCGCATGTCTTAAGCTGGAATCCATATCTTTTAATATCGAACTGGATTCCTGCCGGAGTTTACCCCGTACTCCGATACGGGGCAGGAATGACAAAAAATGGAAAACGTTAAATGGTTTGATGCCGAACTTAAAGAACTAAAGACAAAAAATCTTCTCAGAAAGCTCACCTGCATTGACGCGTCCAAAGGCTCAGGAATATTAATAAGCGGCAAAGAGTATATTGATTTTTCCTCAAATGATTACCTTGATCTCTCCCGCCATCCTGAAATCATTAAAACTGCTTTTAAGGCCCTGAAGGAATACGGCTTTGGCTCCGGCGCCTCAAGACTGCTGAGCGGGACTTATTTGCCCCATATTAAACTTGAAGAACGGATAGCAAAGTTCAAGAAGACCGGGGCCGCGCTCATATTCAACACCGGTTATGCGGCAAACTCAGGGATCATTCCCGCTGTAACAGGTGCGGACGCGATTATTTTCAGCGATGCGCTGAACCACGCCAGCATTGTAGATGGTATAAGACTCAGCAAGGCAAAGGTGAGAATATACAGGCATCGGGATGCAGATCATCTCGAAACGCTTTTGAAGAAAAGCAGGACAGACAAGTCAGTCAAGAGACGATTGATCGTCACTGACACAGTCTTCAGCATGGACGGGGACATTGCGCCACTGAATGACATTGTTTCGCTCAGCAGAAAATATGGCGCGACATTAATGATAGATGATGCGCATGCGACAGGCGTAATTGGAAGGAACGGGAAGGGCGGGCTTGAGCATTTTGGGATAAAGGATGAGGGGGTAGTCCAGATGGGCACATTTAGCAAGGCGTTTGGATGCTTCGGGGCCTATGTCGCAGGTTCAGCGGATCTGATTAATTTGCTTACGAACAAGGCCAGAAGTTTCATGTATTCCACATCGCTTCCCCCGGCCTTTGCTTCTGCCGCCGCTAAGGCGATTGATATAGTCGAATTTAAATCAGAACACATAAGAAAAAGGCTGTGGAAGAACAGGCAGAGATTGTATCAGGGGCTTCGATCCCTTGGGTATGATACCCTTGCTTCAGAGACTCCGGTAATTCCGGTTCTTGTCGGCGATACAAAAAGCGCACTGGCAATTAGCAAATACCTCTTCAAAGAAAAAATATTTGCCCCTGCTATAAGGCCGCCCACGGTCCCAGAAGGCAAAAGCAGGATGAGATTTTCAGTGACATCGGCTCATACGGATGAGGATATCGACAGGGTTCTGGGTAAACTGAGAAAACTCAAAAATTAAATATCAAAAATCAAAATTATGGAAGAAGATATAAAATAAGGTTCATCTCCGAAAAAGTTGCAAAAAAAATGCAAATTGTTATTGACCCAAAAATACCTTTAAAGCTGTCATTCCGGCAGTCCTTAAGCCGGAATCCAGAAAAAACATGAAATATTATTATGTTTATATGCTCAGCAGTAAACGTAACGGAACATTATATACAGGTGTTACTTCAGATATTATTAAAAGGGTTTACGAGCATAAAAATGGACTAATAGAAGGATTCACCCTGAAATATAATATCCATAACCTTGTTTGGTATGAGATGCATGAGTCTGTGGAATCAGCGATTCAAAGAGAAAAACAGATAAAGAAATGGAAGAGGGAATGGAAATTAAATCTGATTGAAAAAGAAAACCCTGATTGGATGGATATGTATGAAAATATACGCAGTTAACCTCTGGATTCCTGCCTTCGCAGGAATGACATCCGCGAGCACTAGAGTTGTTATTCATTGCAAAGACAAAATAGAAGAAGCAGGGGAGGTTTCTTCACAGATAAAAGGATCATTGGCATTTAGCGCTGATGCCGGTAATTTCAAAGAGGTAAGATCCTCAGTAGATAAAATTGCAAATGAGTGGGGCGGGATCGATGTGCTTGTAAATAATGCGGGCATTACAAAAGAGGCTCTGCTCATAAAGACCTTAGAGAAAGATTTTGATGAAATAGTTGATACGAATCTCAAGGGGCCTTTGAATTTCATTCGCATGGTTGCGCCGCATATGATAAAACAAAAAAAAGGGCACATCATAAATATCTCATCCATTGCCGGAGTAAAAGGCAGTGCCGGGCTGTCTGCATATTCAGCGTCAAAGGCAGGGCTCATCGGCCTGACAATGAGCGCGGCAAGAGAATTAAACGCGTATAATATTATGGTGAACGTCGTTCTTCCCGGCTATATGCTTACTGACATGGGAATGGATGCAAGTGAGAAGGCTAAAGAGAAGGCGTTGGAAGATAGTCTTTTGAAAAGTTATTCAGAACCAGATGACGTCGCGGAATTCATCTGCTTTCTGACCGGGACATCAGGTATAACGGGGCAGGTCTTTAATCTGGACAGCAGAATAATTTAAAGATGCACGATGCAGGATTCAAGATACAAGTAACAACATGATAAAGAAACCACAGTCATATCGTGACCTTGAAATATATTTATTGGGGAAAGAGCTTGCAGTTCAAGTTCAAAAAATAACCTTGAA
>JACQXH010000197.1 GCA_016208845.1 Nitrospirota bacterium
CAGTCATCTGCTTGAAGGGCTTCTCAACGAAAACTATAAGGTTGTAATCATAAAACGGTCTTTTTCAAATGCGTGGAGGATTGAACACTTATTGCATAAATTGAGGTATTACGACGCAGACAAGGAATCCCTGGAGAAAGTTTTTAAAGAAAACGAAATTGATGTGGTAATTCATACTGCGACAACTTATGGGAGAAAAGGAGAAAATCATGCGGCAATAATAGAATCTAATTTGCTGCTGCCTGTAAAACTGCTTGAACTGTCCATTTCTCATGGCACATCGAGTTTTTTTAATACCGACAGCTTCTTCAATACATCCAGTTTAAACTATAAATATCTGAGCGGTTATAGTATATCAAAAAGACAGTTAGTTGAATGGCTGCAATTGATATCTGACAAAATACAAATAGTAAACTTGAAATTGGAACATTTATACGGCCCCAAAGATAGCAATAATAAATTTGTTATATGGCTGATAACGCAGTGTATTAAAGATGAACCTGAGCTCAAATTAACAGCAGGGGAGCAGAAAAGAGACTTTATTTATGTTTCCGATGCAGTAAGCGCTTTTCTTTTGACATTGAGGAAGAGAGGTCAGCTGTCAAATTATTCTGAGTTTGAGGTAGGGACCGGAGAAGGAATTTCCATCCGGGATTTCGCAATTAAAGTTAAAGAAAAAGTTTCTTTTGTTTCGGGAAGAGAAGTCAGGACCATTTTAAATTTCGGGGCAATTCCGTATAGGGCAGGGGAATGTATGGAAAGAAAAGCTGACAATTCTTTTCTAAGGCAAATAGGCTGGAACTGGTCTGTGAGTTTAAATGATGGGTTAGAGAAGACGATAAAAGAAATGATAGATCACGGGAAAATTAAAAATGAAACATTATGAATTCATTCCCATCGCCGTAAGACATTCTTTGCTCCTGCTTTATTGCTTTGCCCATTCATCTCCGTACGTGGTATAGATGCTCTCCTGTTGGTGTTTGTCCATGTATTTTCATGGAAGTCCGTCTGTATAATAAATGTACTTTATCTGTTATAATAATTCATATTAAACAAAAAGTTATGCTTCTTTATTAATATTTATGGAAAAGATGAAAGTAGTCATTCTGGCAGGAGGAAAAGGAACAAGGATTTCGGAAGAGACTGACTTCAGGCCGAAACCCATGATAGAGATCGGCGGAAAGCCGATCATTTGGCATATTATGAAATTATATGCCCATTACGGCTATAGTGATTTCATAATTTGTCTGGGTTATAAGGGTGAAATTATAAAGCAGCATTTTTTGAACTATAAAACTCTGAATTCTGATTTTACAATTACACTTGGAAAACATGATAAAATTCAGCTGCATGGGGATAATTCTGAAGACAACTGGAAAGTCACACTGGCAGATACAGGTCTCGAGGCGTTAACCGGGAGTCGTATAAAGAAAATTGAGCGTTATATTGAAGGCGATATGTTTATGCTGACTTATGGAGACGGTGTAGCAAATATAAATATCAGAGAATTAGTGTCATTTCACATGGCTCATAAAAAAATAGGCACTCTTACCGGTGTGCATCCACAGTCACGTTTTGGAGAACTGTTGATCAAAGGCAGGCAGGTTGTAGAGTTCACTGAAAAACCTAATCTTGAAGAAGGGCATATTAACGGTGGTTTTTTTGTGTTTGACCGCAGGATTTTTGATTATGTTACGGAGGATGATAATTGCCGGTTTGAAAAGGAACCCCTTGAGCATCTTGCAAAGGATGGTGAGTTGATGATCTATGCACATGATGGTTTCTGGCAGTGTATGGATACGATGAGGGACATGACCCTGTTAAATAATCTCTGGAAACATAACCAGGCTCCATGGAAAATATGGAAGGACTAATTGGATAGGTACTGGGAAAACAGAAATGTATTCATTACAGGCAGCACCGGCTTTTTGGGCTCTTATCTTACGGAGGAGCTGACCAGGAGAAAGGCTTCGGTGACATCTCTGGTCCGGGACTGGGTATCCAATTCCAGGTTTATTTCTTCAGACACCCTGAAAAAGGTAAATGTTGTAAGGGGCGAACTTGAAGATTATTCCTTGCTGGAAAGAATATTGAATGAATATGAAATCGATATCGTATTCCATCTGGCCGCACAGACTATAGTTGAGACAGCCAACAGAAATCCCATTTCCACATTTGAGACAAACATCCGCGGCACATGGAACATGCTCGAAGCATGCAGGAGAAGCCCGCTTATAAAAAAGATAATTATCGCATCAAGCGATAAGGCCTACGGTGCTCAGAAGGATCTGCCTTATAGTGAAATCACTCCCCTGCAGGGAAATCATCCTTATGACGTTTCCAAGAGCTGCGCTGATCTCTTATCATACGCTTATTTCAATACGTACAACCTTCCCATCTGTATCACAAGGTGCGGCAATTTTTACGGGGGCGGGGATATTAATTTCAACCGGCTCATCCCCGGGACGATCAGGTCTGTGCTGAATAACGAGCGCCCTGTGATACGGAGCGATGGCAGCTACATTCGTGATTACATATATATCAGGGATGCCGTCTCAGCATATTTATTATTGGCGGAGAAGATGGAAGATAACAGCTTGCTCGGTGAGGCGTTTAATTTTAGCAATGAAATACAGGTCACTGTGCTTGATTTAACCAGGATGATTCTGTCGTTGACAGGAAGAGAGGACCTCCAACCCATTATCAAGGATATTTCCCATAACGAAATAAGGCACCAATATCTTTCTTCACAAAAGGCCAGAGAAAAATTAGACTGGCAGCCTGTCTACACGCTTGAGCGGGGATTGCTGGAAACCATCGCGTGG
>JACQXH010000198.1 GCA_016208845.1 Nitrospirota bacterium
AGCTGTTTCTGGAGGGTATCAAGGCGCTGAAGCTGCGAGGATACATCAAATATACCTCCTGAGGGTATTGATCCTTGCCTGAATTTCGCTTAATTTATCCTTTAATTCCTGATAGGTCGCCATTTATTTCTTACTGCCTCCTGAAAAATTGAATTAATTGTATTATACACAAAAGTCCGCATTATAGTTATCCCTGAAATACCTGTTCATTTCCCTCTAAGATGTCTCTCTATCTCCCTCCGGGACTCCTTTTCCTTTATGGCCTCTCTTTTTTCATATTGTCTTTTTCCCTTGGCAAGGCCTATCTCTGCTTTGACCCTTCCATCCTTGAAATAAATCTTCAGAGGGATGAGCGTAAAACCTTTTTGTGTTATTTGTCCTAACAATTTTTCTATTTCTTTCCTGTGGAGAAGGAGTTTCCTGGTCCTCAGCGGATCATGATTGAGAATATTTCCATGACTGTACGGACTGATGTGACAGTTAAGAAGGAAGACCTCATTGTTTTTAACAATGGCATAACTATCCCGCAGATTGGCCTTGCCTTCCCGCAGGGACTTTACCTCTGTTCCAAGGAGTGATATGCCGGCTTCATACGTCTCCTGGATGTGATAATCGTGATAGGCCTTTCTGTTGGTGGCAACAACCTTTTCTTCCATGATAAATGAGGATAACCTACGGTATCCGGCAAGTCAATACGAGGAGGGTTTGACCCTCACAAGCTCGATCACCGTCACCTCCGGCGGCGCGAGGAAACGGATTGGCGGTCCCCACATATTTGCCCTTTATGTGTATGACCTGAAAGCTGAAGGTCAAAAAGGCCGAGAGCATCCTTGTCCGAAAAGGGCCTGTGCTTGAGCAGGAGCGTAAATTTGTCATTGTCAAATCCCGAGAGCAATGCCTTCTCAGAAACATCTCTTGAAAGGCCGTAAATATTGCCGGCAGGATCATCAACTCCGGCAATATTTATTATTCCTTCAATAGTGGTCCCCTCTCCGCGCAAAATTCTGAAGCCTGCCTGCTGCGTAAAAGCCAGCGCATGATCGAGCCCTGCGTAGAATTCATGATTTCCTGTTATCGCAAATTTCCCGTATCCCGGCTTAATTTCGTTGAGCGATTCAGCGAGACCTTCAAGCCTGTTAATCAGACCGTCCGTAAGGTCGCCAGTGGATACAAGGATATCCGGCTGGGCCATCTTAATCTGATGTATAATTCTCTTCAGTCTTTCTTCTCTCACAATCAGGCCTAAATGCACATCAGAGATCTGGACAATTTTCAGTTTGCTGATATGGTCCGGCAATTTTGAAGTCCTGATGGTAACCTGTTCAGTGCGGATATTTTTCGCCTCAAAATATCCGTAAGCGCCTGCTATGACCGAATACAATACAGGAACAATAAATGAGAGCCTTGCCGAGGGGGTCAATCCTGAGAAGTCTTTCTGAAGAACAAGACCGGCGGCAGAGCAAATAAGCCTCCATGCGTCGATTACAACGGACAGGGAAAAAAACAGAAACAAACCTCCCATCCACATGTACCCCGAATAAGACATAACCCTTGTAAAAGATTCGAAGCCAAGCCTCTCCGTAATAGAGACAATGTACGGAGAAAATGTCATAAGGACCATGAAGAAGGTCAGAAGAATACCGACCCTGAAGCCAAAAGATACAGCGGCTTTTATCTTGAAGAAGGCGTAGACATGAACGAGCCCGTAAATAACAAAGAACAGGACAATAGGGATTCTCATGAAGTTTTTAGTTTTTAGTTGTTAGTTGTCAGACTAAAAACCAACAACTGAAAACTAACAACCGTTTTTAAATCAAATCATATAAAGATATATTTCGTATATGATAACAGCAAGATATATCTTTATAGCAACCGGCAGGCCGATCCTTGTTATGCTTACATTTTTGAACAGGCACAGGACAATTAATGCAACAGCAGTGATGAAAAATTTTATCAGGGAAAAAGGGAAAACGCCAAGATCAAGGAAAAAGGCCATAATCGGATTTGCTTCAATAACACTGCCTCTTTCAATTAATGAAAGGGTCAGAAATGCGTCCACACAACTCAGCGTCAATAGAGATATAACCACTATCAGCAGCCGTGTGCTGTAAATATCCACAAAAATACCGGCACTTTTATCGGAGTTTCTCCGTATTGTCTTTCTCCTCCCTCCCCCAAAAGTATACTTGCTTATAACAGGAGTGGGGCGCTTACGCCTGTCTGGTTGCGTTCTCTGGTAATTAACTGTTTCGCTCATAGGAGTCCATCCATTACATCATAATATATAATGCAATCCTCATGCCAAGTTCTAACTTATTGATTTATTGAAACACCTATTTTTATAAGTTAGTAAAATTGTAAAAATAACCGGCATTTTACTGATCTTGACGCTAAAACTGTAAGGTATGATGACAGCTATTCTGTTACTTCTATAATGCCTTCCATGCCCTTTTCCCTGTGGCTTTTGGCAAACGGCAGCTTCTTGTCGCAGTAAAAAGGATACCTGAAAACTAACAACTATTTTAAGGCTGGATTTGGGCGAATGTTGCGTGACCTTTTCCGTAAACCTCGGCAAGTATCTTTTCAGCGCCTTTTG
>JACQXH010000199.1:0-2947 GCA_016208845.1 Nitrospirota bacterium
CATTGTTCTCAAAATATTCCTTAAGGGATGTACGTGCCTCATCCTCGGTCATCACGGACTGCCTTTCACCATACGCGCCTTTTTTTGAACGGCCATATGGATAGCGGACTGCATTATAATGTTCCTCCTCTGCATATGCCTCTGATGATATTGAGGGATCGGAGGGACCGGAGCGGCTGTGTCTGTGATGGCCTGCCTCAGCGCTGGTGCAAGCAAGCAGGACGATTACAGTTATCAGGATATTAGTCATGGTTTTGATCTTCATTTAAGCCTGTCTCCGATCCCTCTCATCATCTGCAGTTATGCTGTTTCATTAATTATAGATTCTGCTGCCTCTAAGGTCAATGAGCATAGTTCCCTTTTTAATTAATCGTCATCATGGTGACGGTCGTAGTCTTCACGGGAATCATGCCTTTCTCTCCGGTTTTCATAATGGCGCCATCCATCACGGTAACCCCTTTTGTAAGCGTGCCATTTATGTCTGCAAAATCTCTCATGTTCCGGACGCACATAGATAACCTCTGTCCTCTCTACATACCTTGTCGTTGCAGGATAGGCGGTTCTGTACTGTGTATGACGTGATGGAGCATATTCCTGACCAGGGTACATTATCTCGTTTGCCATTGCGTTAAGCATAGGTTTGCCGAATATGGCAATTGCTCCTGCAAGCATTGCAGCCGATTCGTTATTCATTGCCTCTGCCCTGGAGTTCCCGATGATCAGGCAACTTGCCGTCAGCATGAGGATAATTGTTATTGATATGAAACTTTTCATTTGCTGCCTCCTTGAGTTTATTTTGAAAAACATGACAGCCCTAAGGGACTGTGATAAAGTCCAGACTGCAAATTCATTCTTCTTTCTGAACCACCCCCTTTCCTCTTTGTGCCTCATTATTTTTCTGTTCTTCATGATTACAGGATACAAAATCAATGTGAATTAAAAGTGAAGGGATTGTGAAAAATTGTGAAGAGCCGTTCACAAGCAGGGCAGTTAATTCAAATAATGCAATTCACCACAGAGGCCACAGAGTAAGATAGGAGATGAGAAGTTGGGAGGTTAAGAAGATGAGAGAAAAAACAGTTAATGCCTTTTCTCAGCTTCACAATTTCTTATCTTCTCAACTTTTTTTTTAAACTCAGTACTCTTGCTTGGAAGCGCCTACTATTGGCTGTGGTTTCCTGAAATACATTTTTCGGGTAAGTACAATGTGCGCAGCACGATTCAGTCTGCAATCCGTGTTCATCTGTGTTAATCTGTGGCTAAATGTTCTTTTGGAGATTTATGAATAAATTGTGCTAAATGGGGAGATATACTGTAAATGAAGATCCTTTGCCGTAATCACTGCGGGCCTCTATACGTCCGCCATGAGCTTCAACGAGCTCCCGCGCTATCGCGAGTCCGAGACCGAGTCCGCCTTCCTTGCCTTTGTAAAACCTTTCAAAGACAAACTGAAGGTCTTCCTGCTTTATACCACATCCGTTATCACGGACTTCTATCGCAAGTTCCGCATCCTGTCTTGACGCTATTACCAGAACATTGCCTCCGCATTCAGTGGCCTTTAAGGCATTGCTAAGCAGATTCATGATGATCTGGCTGAGTCTTTCAGGGTCCGCACTGGCTATGACCCCTTCTTCACATCTTATCTCGAGGCTGACTCCTTTTTCACTAAATGGCTGATGGAATCTGCCGGCGATATTTTTCAGGAACGTCATAAGTTCGACCGGCTGTCTGCTAAGTGTGAGGATGCTTGCCTCTGCCCTGGCAAGTTCTTCGATGCCCTCGATTATGTGGATAAGCCTTTTTATCTCGGAATACAGGGATTCGAGGTGCTCGTTGTCAACAGGGATAAAACCGTCCATCATCCCCTCGAGTTCTCCTCGAATTATCGTAAGCGGTGTCCTTAGCTCATGTGCAATGTTGGATGTGAGTTTTTTCCTGAGCGACTCCTGTGTTTCAAGCGTCTGCGCCATACTATTGAAGGCCATGGAAAGATTTCCGATCTCATCGCGACTGGTTATCGCTACGCGTTTTTTCAGGTTGCCGCCGCTGATCGCGGTAACGCCGTCTGTGAGCCCTTTTACCGGTTTCATGAGCCTTTTTGAAAATACAAGGCTCATGACCATCGCGCTTCCGCCCAGCAGGAAGAGTGAAAGCAGGAGCATCAGGTTGGAGCGATAAATAAATACTGCGTCTTTCCCTGTATTAAGGAACCTGACCTCGAGCTGTCCTATCTCATTTCCGCCAAGGAATAAGGGATAAGGAATAAAACTGCCGCTGTTCTCTGCGCCACTTATCTCTGAGATCGCCAATATCCTTTTTTTCATAAGGGGGGAAAGGGCATTGACAGCGCGCGCCGTGTCAATGACCATGCTGCCGTTCATATCGTAAAGCCTTATGTGGAAACCGAGCATCAGGGCCCAGACCGTATCTTCAATAACTTCTTCATTCTGCCATCCTGAATGCTTCTCATAAGTGCTCTCGAGAGAAGCGGTTATCCAGTAAATCCTATCCTCCATCTCACCCTCAATATATTTTTTGAAGTCTGATATCATCAGTTCGCGGAGGATCAGCGCTGATGAAAGCGCTATGAGAGAGACCGCAGTCAGAAGGAGAAAGAACTTTATCCAGAGGCTCTTAAACATCTTTTTTCCCGGAAAACCTGTACCCCACTCCGTAGATCGTAAGAATGAGCGCGGGGCTTCCGGGGTCCACCTCTATTTTATGCCTTATATTTTTTACATGCGCATCGATGCTTCTTTCGTATCCCTCGAATTGATAGCCGAGCGCTCTTTCAATGAGCTCTTCTCTCGTAAAGACCTTGCCGGGATGGGACGCAAGGGCCTCCAGCACCTTGAATTCTGTAGGGGTCAGATCCAATAACCGGCCGTTCTTTTTTATCTCGTATGTCTGACTGTCAATGATTAATGCTCCTTTATTAAAACTCACC
>JACQXH010000199.1:3017-4974 GCA_016208845.1 Nitrospirota bacterium
CAAAGCCTTTACTCTGTATATAAGCTCTCTGGGGCTGAACGGCTTGACTATATAATCATCCGCGCCAAGGGCAAACCCCGCTATTCTTTCTTCTTCTGATGATTTTGCGGTAAGCATGATGATCGGGAAATCGCCTGTTTCTTTCAGCTCCTGGCATACTTCTTCGCCGGATATATCAGGCAGCATAAGGTCGAGGATGACAGCAACAGGATTATTTTTTATTGCGGCGTCTGCGGCCTCCCTCCCTTTTTCGACATGGATTACCTTATACCCCGCTCCTTCAAGATATGCCTTGATCACTCGGGCAATTTTTCTGTCATCTTCAACGACAAGGATAGAATGGATCAAATATGTTCCTCCGGCTGATGTCTTCCGATTAAGTTTAATCTAAATCTTTCCATGCCGCAAGCAGAAAATAAATAATGGTGTAACCATTCAGTTACGGGTGGTATAGTATGTCTTAAAGAAGGATTCCCGACAAGCGGGAATGACAGAACTCTTGTTATCTCATATGTTGTCATTCCGGCTTGTCCGGAATCTCTCTTCTCTTCCACTCGTAACTGAATGGTTACATAATGGTTTCAGCCTGCAGTTGACATGACCGCCAAAAAATTAGTACGTTTATATATGGTTAGTGCTGTCAGTAAATTTATTAAGAAGTACATGGAACTATCTCCGGATGATCCGGACCGGTTATCCGGACATTCCATTCAGATAGCCACGGCGGCGCTGTTCATAGAGATGATGCAGTCTGATGCAGAGGTCAAGGAGGCCGAATGGACAGCAATAAGAAAGGCGCTGAAACTGCATTTCAGTCTTTCCAAAGAGGAAATGAATGCGCTGATCTCACTTGCCGAGGGGAAGATCTGGAGGGCTTCAGGATATTTTGAATTTACATCACTAATGAATAAGGAACTGACCTATGAAAAGAAGGTGGAGGTCATCGAATATCTCTGGGAAATTGCATTTGCTGATTCAAATGTTGACAGATACGAGGAGCACATGGTGCGGAAGATAGCCCATCTTATCCATGTTTCACATGAGGATTTTATCGGGGCAAAGTTAAGGGCGAAGAATAAGTTGCTATCGTGATATCCTTTGAGCAGGGAGATTATTGCCATGTGCGGACGGTTTGTGCTTTTCAGCCCGGCTGAATCCATCATTAAAGAATTTCATATTGAAGAGGTATTGCCTGATGCGGATTTGAAACCGAGCTACAATATCGCGCCAACTCAGGATATCGTAATTGTCAGGAACGACGGAAAGATCACACTGACACGGTGCAAATGGGGATTCATTCCTTCATGGGCCATGGATAAAACCATCGGATACAAAATGATCAACGCGCGGGCTGAGACCGTATCAGAAAAGCCGGCCTTCAGGAGCTCATTTAAAAGTCAGAGGTGCCTGATCGTAGCTGACGGTTTTTACGAATGGAGTAAAGAGGGCAGGGTAAATACCCCTTTTTATATCCGGCTGAAGTCCGGAGGGCCCTTAGGTTTTGCAGGGCTTTATAATGTATGGACGTCACCGGCAGGGGAACATGTCTGCACAAGTACGATTATCACAACGGATGCAAACCGTCTGCTGTCTCCGATCCATGAGAGGATGCCTGTGATAGTGCGCAAGAGTGATCATGGCCTCTGGCTCGACCAGGAAATTCATGAAAGCAAAAAACTTCTCAGCGTCCTGGCCCCTTATCCTGCCGAGGAAATGGAATTGAGACAGGTATCTGCCCTTGTAAACTCACCGGCTCACAACTCGCCCGATCTGATAAAACCCATAAATAATATTTTGCCACGGATGAACACAGATTAACACAGATCTGCCTGTCGGCAGGGAGAATAGAGGTTTGAAAAATTGTAAATTGGAAATTGCCATTTGTAAATTTAAAATTGCCCGCCTCAGCGGGTCCGCTTGTGGCGGAAAAACCTAATTGTTCCAAATTAAAATTTAC
>JACQXH010000200.1 GCA_016208845.1 Nitrospirota bacterium
GGACTCATAAAAAAAATATTAAAGGCCTGAACGTTGCCATCATCGGTGATATAGCACACAGCAGGGTGGCAAAGTCCAATATTTACGGCCTGACGAAGCTCGGAGCAAGGGTGAAGATAATCTGCCCCCCTACCCTCATGCCTGCTGAAATTGATAAGATCGGCGCGGATGTTTTTCATTCCATTGAGCAGGGCATTAAAAGCGCTGATGTCATCATGACACTGCGGCTCCAGCTCGAACGCCAGGTCAAGGGTTTTCTTCCCTCTCTTGCGGAATATTTCAAACTCTATGGTCTTACGTCCGAGCGCATGAAGCTGGCAAAAGACGATGCTATCGTTATGCACCCGGGTCCGATGAACAGGGGCGTTGAAATCGATTCAGAAGTGGCAGACGGTCCGCAGTCGGTTATCCTTGAGCAGGTAACTAACGGGATAGCCGTGCGCATGGCGGTCTTGTACATACTTGCAGGAGTAAGAAAATGAATTTTCCTGCAACTGACAATATAGAGAATTATAAGAATATAATCCGCAAATCTCGCAGATTACATAGATTAAAAGAAACTTTTAAAAAAATCCGTGGAAATCTGAGCAATCTTGGTTATGTCCGGTTAACTAATTTATTTTTTTCAAGTAATCGTCATTCCCGCGCAGTCGGGAATCCAGAGAAATTTAATCATGAGATGGATTCCGGCTTAAGGACTGCTCGGAATCGAGTCGTATCGACCGGAATGACAACTTATGAGGTATTTTCGGGTCAATGACAGAACATATCATGTTTTCAGTAATTATATTCATAAAATCAGTTTTTAGCCGGACAGCATTGGAGCAATCTGTGGCTATATTTGTATAATTTCTGAGGTATAATAAGATGAAAACTTTAATAAAAAACGGACGCGTAATAGATCCTTTCCAGGATATCGACGGAATTAAAGAAATCCTGATAGAGGGGGACAAGATCACGGGCATTTTTCCAAAAAACAAGGGACCTAAATCTGATAAAGTCATTGATGCATCGAACTGCATAGTTACTCCCGGACTCGTTGATATGCATGTGCACCTCAGGGAGCCGGGTTTTGAATATAAAGAGACGATAAAAACAGGCACTCTCGCTGCATTGAAAGGCGGTTTTACTTCTGTATGCTGCATGCCTAATACAAATCCCATAAATGACTCTATAGCAGTTACTGAATATATAATAGAAAGATCATTAAAAGAAGGCTCCAGCAATGTTTATCCGATCGGTGCGATAACAAAGGGGCAGAATGGCGAAGCCCTCACTGAACTGGAAGCGCTTATAAAGGCCGGGTGCAGGGCTTTCTCCGATGACGGAAAACCCGTTGCCAACAGTTTGATCATGAGACGTGCACTGGAATATTCAAAGATATTCGACGTCCCGGTCATCTCTCATTGTGAAGATCTTAAGCTGTCTGAAGGCGGGGTCATGAACGAAGGGTTTATATCTACCATACTCGGATTAAAAGGGATCCCAAAGGCCTCGGAAGAAGTTATGGTTGCAAGAGATCTGGCATTATGCGAGCTCACAGGAGGACGACTGCACATCGCTCACGTATCTACAGAAGGCTCGGTAAAATTAATAGCAGAGGCAAAGGCGCGCGGGGTCAATGTTACAGCAGAGACTTGTCCGCATTATTTCTGTTTGACCGACGAATCATTAAAAAGTTATAACACTAATCTTAAAGTGAACCCGCCTATAAGGACAGAAGATGATGTCGCGGCAATTAAAAAGGGATTAAAAGACGGGATAATTGATGTCATAGCTACAGACCATGCCCCTCATCATTTCGATGACAAGAACAGGGAATTCGATACAGCGGCCTTCGGGATCTCAGGCCTTGAGACCGCATTTGCACTTGGACTTCAGCTTGTTGAACAAAGGGTATTAAGCATAAACCAGCTTATTATGAAAATGAGCCTAACCCCTTCCAGATTAATGAGAATTGAAAAGGGGACTTTGGCTTCGGGCGGCCCCGCTGAGATCGCAATAATAAATCCGGGCACAAAATTTGTGGTCAGCTCATCCAAATTTGCATCAAAGGGCAAGAACACACCTTTTGAAGGGTTTCATTTAAAAGGTATTGTTGAATGGACAATATTCAAGGGAAAGGCATACGAGTGGGTTTAGGCTAAAAGTTCAAACCGTTCAAGCGGTTCAAACAGTTTAAACGGCTTGAACGGTTTGAACAGTGCAACTAAGCAGTTGAAATATCTTTTCAGATGGAATAATCATATGGATACGAAGAATAAAAAAGCCATTCTTGTGCTTGCTGACGGAACAATATTCGAGGGATACGGCTTCGGCGCTGAAGGAGAAACAATCGGCGAGGTGGTCTTTAATACCTCCATGACCGGCTATCAGGAAATACTTACGGATTCTTCTTATAAAGGCCAGATAGTTGTTATGACCTATACACAGATAGGGAACTATGGAATCAATCATGAGGACGTGGAGTCAGAAGGCCCAAAGGTCGAAGGGTTTGTCGTTAAAGAATGCTTTGATATGCCGAGCAACTGGCGCTCTGAAAAGAACCTTCCGGCTTACCTGAAGGAAAACAGGGTAATCGGAATACAAGGTCTTGATACGAGGGCGCTTACAAAACATATCCGGGACAACGGCATACAGGCAGGGATCATATCGACAGCAGACTCAGATCTCCAGAGTCTCCTCCGAAAGGTCAGGGCCCATCCGGGCATTTCGTCTACTGACCTGGTAAAAGAAGTAACAATAAATAAAGAGAGGAAATGGGACCAGGGCAAATGGAAATGGGATAAGGGAAATGAGATCAGGAAATCCGATGGAAGGAAGATATCTTCCTTTCTCCACAGGATCATCTCTCCCTCTAAGAAAAAGATCGCAGTATATGATTTCGGGATAAAATATAACATCCTGAGACACCTTGTTGATACCGGCTTTGACATTTCAGTAGTCCCTGCCAAAACTCCTGCGGAAGAGGTCCTTGCAAAGGCTGATGCGATCGTATTAAGCAACGGTCCCGGAGACCCTGAGACAGTCACATATGCAATAGAAAATACAAAAAAACTTATAGGCAAAAAACCTGTTATGGGCATTTGCCTGGGACATCAGATCCTGGGACTGGCGCTTGGGGGAAAGACTTATAAATTAAAATTCGGCCATCACGGGGGAAACCATCCGGTCATGGACCTGACTACAAAAAAAGTAGAGATCACTTCTCAGAACCACAACTACTGCGTTGACATAGAAAGCCTGAAAGGCCAGGTAGAGCGCACACATAAAAATCTCTATGACGGGACAGAGGTAGGCATGAGGCATGTCGAGTTCCCAGTGTTTTCTGTACAGTATCATCCTGAGGCAGGACCCGGGCCGAATGATTCAAGCTACATATTCAACCGGTTCAAGGAAATGGTGGAAAAGAAGTAGTATGCCGAAAAGAACAGACATAAAGAGCATATTGCTCATTGGTTCCGGCCCTATAGTGATCGGGCAGGCATGTGAATTTGATTACTCTGGAACTCAGGCTTGCAAGGACCTTCGTGACGAAGGTTATAAGGTAATACTGATCAATTCAAACCCCGCCACTATCATGACCGACCCTGAGACTGCGGACGTCACATACATCGAACCGCTCACTGCTGATGTTATTGAAATGGTAATTGATAAAGAACGGCCGGACGCCCTGCTTCCGACAATGGGCGGTCAGACTGCTCTTAATCTGGCGGTAGAACTTTCTGAAAAAGGCATTCTTGAAAGATATAAAGTAGAGCTGATAGGCGCAAAATTGCCGGCGATCAAAAAGGCAGAGGACCGGGAACTTTTCAGGGAGGCAATGTCAAAGATAGGATTGGAGACGCCCAGGAGCAGGCATGTCAACTCAGATGAAGAGGGGAAAAAGGCGCTCGAATACCTTTGTTTCCCGTTGATATTAAGACCTTCATTTACTCTTGGCGGAACAGGCGGAAGCATTGCGTACAACACAGCAGAATACACTGAGAATCTTAACAAAGCGCTTGAGCTGAGCCCAACCCATCAGGTCCTTGTCGAGGAATCCGTCATCGGCTGGAAGGAGTACGAGCTTGAGGTAATGCGCGACAACAAGGACAACGTAGTGATTGTCTGCTCTATTGAAAATTTTGATCCTA
>JACQXH010000002.1 GCA_016208845.1 Nitrospirota bacterium
ATGACCGCTCGGAAAAAGATATCCTGTCGGGGCTTCCGGCAAACTTATTTACATTGCTTTTGAAGCACAGGCCGGATGTAGATAAGGATGCGCTCGGATTTTTCGACCTTCAGCTCTCAGGACACACCCATAAAGGGCAGATCTTCCCTTTTAATCTTTTCATGATGCTGTTGTTCGATCCTATTGCCGGATACAGGGGGCTTGCCAAAGGCTCGGCGCTGTATGTAAGCAGAGGGGCGGGCACTACATGTACGCCGGTACGGTTTCTTTCGAGGCCGGAGCTGACTATTGTGGAACTGGTAGCTGACAAAATATATGAATGATCCAGGTGTCTGCATTTCATGGATTTTGCCTCTCCCTGATGAACTTTATGCCGGAACCCGGGTCCCGCCGGAAAATCGGCATTATTGGAATGCTTCTATATTGTTTTGGTCTGTCCAGTTTTCCTGTAGAACACAGGACTAAAAATCGCAATTGATGATATAATATTCTTGTCGGTATTTACTGCCATAATGATGAGCATATCGATAATAACCTTTAAGAGAACGCTATGAAAGGAGAAAAGGGATTCAGGGGACAAGGAAAATAAATAATTAAATATCATCCCGAATAATCGGGACAAGATTATGGAAAATATTTTTAAATAAAAAAATATCTCCTTAATTTTGATCTATGAGTTTTCCCTGACTTCCTGGGACCGGTTCAATTCAATGGAGATTAAAATTAACAAGAGCATCCTGTCTTTAGTCGAAGGTGACATAACAAAACAGAACACCGAAGCAATAGTCAATGCCGCAAACAAGACTCTTCGCGGCGGAGGCGGTGTGGACGGAGCAATTCACAAGGCAGGAGGGCCGGCTATCCTTGAGGAATGTATACAAATAGGCGGCTGCGAGACGGGCGGGGCCGTGATAACCACCGGCGGTAAATTAAAGGCAAAATATGTGATCCACACAGTCGGGCCGGTCTATGTGGACGGCCTCAGAGAAGAACCAAAATTTCTCAGAGAATCCTACAAGAACTGCCTGAAGCTATCGTCATCAAAAGGCATCAGGAGCATAGCATTTCCATCCATCAGCACAGGGGCATATGGATATCCCATAGAACAGGCTGCAATGATAGCGGCCAGAAGTGTGATGATATACCTGAAAAGGCATCCGGAAATAGAACTCGTCCGTTTTGTACTTTTCAGCAAAAAAGATCTTGCGGTATATGAGAACGCTGTGAAGGCTTTGCTGAAAAAGAAGATAGTCCCTTAAGATTTGCTCTTTAATTTATGGTCTTTGAATTTTTCTTTCAGCGCCTTCTCAACAACATCCGGCACTAATCCCTTGACCGAGCCTCCAAAAAAGGCCACCTCTTTGACCATTGTTGATGAGAGGAAGGTGTATTCTTCGCTCGGCATCATGAAGACGGTCTCAATATCAGAATCAAGACGCCTGTTCATAAGGGCCATCTGCAATTCATACTCAAAATCAGACACGGCCCTGAGGCCGCGTACAATTGCAATACTTTTTTGGCTTTTCACATAATCATGGCGCCCTTATATTTCCTTACCGATTTCTTTATAAGGTCAAGCCTTTCCCCTGTTGAAAAAAGCGGTTTTTTCTTCTGGCTGAGCGCCACAGCCACAATTACCTCATCGAATATCTTCAAGGTCCTTTGGATCAGGTCGATGTGGCCGTTTGTTATCGGATCAAACGTCCCGGGATATATAGCAATTTTGCTCATGGTTCATTCCTTGTGTTATGTGTGTCTTCCTATGTATTATCATACCGGTCATTGGCATAAAAGCTCAGTACTGTATCCCCATATTTATAATCTTTTACTTTCCGTATTCTATCAAATTTTGCAGGCAATTGTTTTTTTGAAAAGTGCTCGGCTATCACTATCCCGTTTTCCCTCAATATATGTGACCTGCCGACAGCAGACATAGTGTGTATTATTTCGTCTGTATGATAAGGCGGGTCCAGAAAGATAATGTCAAAACTCAGTTCGTTTGCCTCTGCCCATTCAATAAAGGGCAAGACTTTTTTTGTGACCACGCTCGTTCTCTCTTTAAGGCCGGACTTATTAATTATCTGGTTGATATAATCAGCATAATCCCTGCGCGACTCAACAAATACAACATTGGAAGCGCCGTGTTTCAATGCGTCTGTCCCTATAGCGCCTGTGCCAGCATAGAGGTCAAGAAAAAAGGCGTTTTCAACCCTTTCACGCAGGATATTGAAAATAGCCTCCCGGACCTTTCCGCTTGTAGGCCTGAGCTCTTGCCGTGAAATACCTTTTTTGATGGCCCTGCTTGTTACTGACATTTTTTCTTCCCCGGCATCCGGTTTAAATGGAAAAATCAGTTACTACTATAATTAATAATGGCGAGAGGGTCAACTAACTTTCTTTTGCAGGCAGCGTAAAAATCATTTATAGCCATCAGAAAAAGCATTTATGGATCTATAATCAGGCAATTTTTTTAATGTTTCATTCCTGCCCCCGACTACCACATTCGAGGGCAGGCTCCGGCGGGGATCCGGTGTCTCCACAAATAAGATCATATGGTTGAAAAGGAAACATTCAAGGCATTGGCACATATTTTCCCGGGGTTGCTGATATATTCCAATGACTTAAAACAGGAGAAGAAAATGTAACCATGCGTGGTTGCATTTTAGATGTCTCAATGATACCAGCTTAAGTTACATTCTTTGATGTCTTGACAGGGCCCTGAAACAACAGTGAACGGTTCCCGCTTGTAAGTCATCAGCATGAAAGTCAACTCTGTTGAACTTTTACAAGAGGCATTTTAAGACAAACCGTATGTCAGGGGTCTGCAGACTTTATATTTCAGACCGATATATATACTTATTTTAAATATCAACATATTTCTCGATCTCCCACTGTGAGACCTGCATCTTGAACTCGTTCCACTCCCTTGTTTTTATCGCTATGTATCTTTTGTAGAGGTGTTCTCCAAGTACTTCTCTCATAAGCCGGTTGTTCTTGAGTTCGTTTATCGACTCAAACAGGGATGAAGGAAGCGTGTCGATGTTCATGGAAGCGAGTCTTTCCTCGTCGAACTTATACAGGTCTTCCTCGACCGAGGCTGATAACTTTGTTTTTTTTTTCATGCAGTCGAGCCCGGCCGCAAGCATCACCGCGAATGTCAGATACGGATTGCATGCAGGGTCAGGACATCTGAGTTCTATTCTTGCTGAAGAAGATCTTTCTTCAAACCATTGCGGGACCCTCATAAGGGCCGACCTGTTGATCCTTGCCCATGAAATATACACGGGCGCTTCAAAGCCTGTTACTAACCGCTTGTATGAATTCACTGTCGGACACAGAACGGCCATCATCCCTTTTACGTGCTGCAATTGCCCGGCGATAAAATTGTACGCGATATTTGACAGCTTGTATTTATCTTTCGGATCGTAGAAAAGGTTCTTTTTCGTCTTCACTGATGAGAGGCTCTGGTGAACATGCATTCCTGAGCCTGCCATGCCCATTACAGGCTTTGGCATGAAGGAAGCCCTTAATCCGTGCCTCTGGGCAACCGCCTTGACTGTCATGGGCCTTTTTCAGGGTGTTCTTCAGGATATATCTCGGGTCCCCCTGGAAAGGGGTCCCGTCCGGTCTGTAGATATCACAGATGAGCCTAGCGGTCTTGCCTTCAGGGGAGCTCAGCCATGGAATTACGGAATACGTTGCGGGATCGGGCTTCAGGTACAGGTCACTCTCGTGGATCCTCGCAAATCCTTCGATGGACGAGCCGTCAAACCATGCGCCGAATTTCATTATGTCAGGCAGGTTCTTGACCGGCGTAGTGATCTCCTTCAGACAGCCAAGGATATCCGTTACCTGGAGATTGATAAAGGTCACCCTGTCCGCCTTTGCCTTCTTTAATACATCCTCTGCTTTCATCATGATATCGCGTCCTCCCCTTTTTGAGCTGTTCTTATTCTTACAACGTCTTCAATATGGCTGATGAATATATTATCATTATTGTCACTATTTTTATTAATGCTTTTATTGATAGTTTCCATAACCTTTACTGCAATGCTGTCAAACACAATTATTTCGATCTTTAACTTTGGCATAAACTCAGTGGAATGATCAAATATCCGGGCAGGTCTCTCCCAATCTCTCGGAACTTTAACCTCTGTTACGGTCATCCCCTGAATGCCAAGGCAGACGAGCGCCTCCTTTACGCTATCAAGTTCAAAAGGCCTTATTATAGCATCGATCTTCTTCATGC
>JACQXH010000003.1 GCA_016208845.1 Nitrospirota bacterium
ATGTTCTGAGATACTGATCGATCAGGGGGCTGAAATGGGCTGCGGCAAAACGGGCTGCACAGTCGGCTGCGACTGCGACAGATATCTTGAGATATGGAATCTCGTTTTCATGCAATTCAACAGGGATCCATCCGGCCAGCTGACCCCGTTGCCGAAGCCGAGCATTGATACAGGAATGGGAATTGAGAGGCTCTCGGCTGTGCTTCAGGCAAAGCACAATAATTTTGATACTGATCTCTTCACTCCCATCATCAATGAAATTGAAAAGATATCCGGCAAAAAATACGGCATCAGTCCTGAAACGAATGTCTCCATGCGGGTCATCGCAGACCACATAAGATCAGCGGCCTTTGTTATTTCAGAAGGGCTCTCCCCTTCAAACGAGGGAAGGGGCTATGTGATGAGAAGAATTATCAGAAGGGCCGCGAGACATGGCTTTATGCTCGGTATTCAGGGGCCGTTCCTTCACAATTTGCTCGATGCAGTTTATGAAATAATGTCAGAGCCGTATCCTGAACTTCTTGAGAACACCGAAAGAAGCAAAAAGATACTTAAACTGGAAGAGGAGAGATTCGCCCATACCCTTTCATCCGGTGTTGCGATCCTGAATAAACTAATTAGTGATCTTAAGTCTTCAGATAAAGACATCATCCCCGGAGCTGAAGTGTTTAAACTTTATGACACATATGGTTTCCCTTTTGATCTTGCCCAGGATATCGCAGAGGACAATAAGCTCAAAATTGATTTGAAGGGCTTTAATGATGAGATGGAGCCGGGAGATCAGGCATCAGTCAGGAGCGACACAGTTCCTGGGCTATGAATCCTTGAGATCAGACAGTGCAGTAAATGCAATAATAATAAACGGCTCTCTGGCAGAGGAGGCAAAGGAAGGGGAAGAGATAGAGATCATACTGGATAAAACCCCTTTTTACGGAGAGTCCGGCGGACAGGTCGGAGATAGAGGCACGATCAGGGCCGACGGATTGAAGATAGAGATCCTGGACACAAAAAAATTCAGTGATATACTTATTCATAGAGCTGTAGTGAGAAGGGGAAAGGTCATGAAAGATATGACAGTTTCAGCAATGGTTGATACAGACAGAAGAAAAGCAGTCATGCGTAATCATACTGCCACTCATCTGCTTCATTCTGCCCTGAGGGCTGTGCTCGGGGACCACATCAAACAGGCAGGCTCACTCGTGGCTTCTGACAGGCTGAGGTTTGACTTCACTCATTTCTATGCGATGGATGAACGGGAGACCGCTGAAGTGGAAGAAGTAGTCAACGAGAAGATCCTCGAAAATCTGCATGTCGGCAAATCAACAACTTCGCTTGATGATGCTATCTCAAAAGGGGTAACTGCGCTTTTCGGCGAGAAATACGGTGAAACGGTAAGGGTCGTGAAGGCAGGTGATTTTTCCGCTGAACTTTGCGGCGGCACTCACTGTGATGCAACTGGCGAAATCGGATTATTCAAAATAATCTCTGAAGGAAGTGTGGCGGCCGGGATAAGAAGGATAGAAGCGCTGACCGGCTTGCAGGCGATAGAGTTTTATAAAACAAGGGAAAGCGAACTGAAGAAAACGGCTTCTTTCCTTAAGATACCTGAGATGAAGGTTGCAGAAAAAGTAGAAAAGATCATCGGAGAATTCAAACTGAATGAAAAAGAGATCGATAAGTTCAAGCAAAAGGCTGCTAAAGGAAAGGCAGATACCATACTTGAGAGCGCTGTATCCATAAACAACATAAAGGTTATAGCCCATAAATTTGATGGGCTTGATATGAAGGCCTTGAGAGATATCGCAGATACATTGAAAAACAAGATCGGTTCCGGTGTTATCCTGCTCGCCTCTGCGCTTAATGGTCAGGTGTCTTATGTCTCTGCGGTCACAGGCGATCTGACATCACAATTCCATGCCGGTGAAATACTAAAGGCTGTCACCGGAGGCAAGGGCGGCGGAAGGCCGGACCTGGCACAGGGCGGGACAAAAGATATAGAAGGTTTGGATAAGGCGATGAGATCAATTATAGAGATAGTGAAAGAAAAGATAAAATAGTTTTTGTTATTAGTTATTAGTCTAAAACATGGCTGTCCATTATAAATGTTAAAGTGAGGCTGAAAGCCTCATAAACACAATGAATCGACGATTTGTTTGGGAATATGAAAAATCAAATATAAAATATCAAAATTATGGAAAAAATCTAAACCTTATTTTTTCATTTTGATCTTTATTTTTTGATATTGTTAGATAAGGTGTCGTCATTGTGTTTATTCAGCATTCAGCCTCACTTATTTCGGCTATTTTGGACAGCAGTTAGTCTAAAAACTATAAACTGAAAACTAACAACTTTTAAGAAGGAGGTTGTCATGGCAGTGTTTGAAAGCGTTCGCAAGGCATTAATGGCAGGCTTAGGAGTGCAGGAAAAAGTTAAGGAACTGGTGGATGATCTCGTGAAAAAAGGAGAATTAAGCGAGACCCAGGGGGCAAAACTGCTGAAGGAATGGACAGGAAAAGTAGAAAAATCAGGGGATGATCTGAGTAAAAGCATAACAGAGCTTATCGACAAAACATTTGAAAAAATGAATATCCCTTCCAGAGACGAGATCGAAAGACTGAATAAGAAAGTCCTATCTCTTTCTGCAAGACTGAAAAAATTGGAAGAAGCAAAACATGGAGGGGAAGAACAATAAGTCTTACAGGGATACGCGCAGAGCCATATTGCAAGTTAGAAGTCGGGGGATGCTTAGTTTTAATTTTATACTATTTGAATTTTATCAGAGGAGGCTCTTGCAAATGACTTTATTTGTCATTCCCGTCCCGATGCTTCGGGATTATCGGGAATCCAGTGTTTTTTAATTCTAGTTCCGCGCCAACTGCGTGCGGGGGAATGTTTTAGTTCTTGTCATGCAAGAAGCTCAGAGGATTAAATTATGACCAAAGAAGAACTAATAGAATACTGTGACGCAGAATTTAAAAATATAGATAGAATCAAAAGCGAACTTTTCGCTGTTTTTAGTCCTGATAAGTCTGAATATCCAATTAACGAGCGCGCCGCACTTGCTGCTTTTCTTGTCAACGCCTATTCCGGCGCTGAAAATATTTTAAAGCAGATCCTCATGTTTGACAACCTTGATGTTAAGAATTCACCGGAGTGGCATCAGGAGTTGCTCAGGAAGGCAGCAGAGCTGGCGATATTGCCTAAGGACCTTTACCAGATCTTTGCCCGTTACCTCGCCTTCAGAAATTTATTTATTTATACGTACATATTTGATATTAAATGGGAAGAAATAAGCGTATTGGCAAAGGCATTGAGCAATGTGCTGGTAAAGTTCAAGTCAGAGGTTGATGAGTATATACAGACGATTTAGACAGTTTTGCCACGGATTAACACGGATGAACACGGATCTGCCTCTCGGCAGGAAAAGACAACCAGATTATTTATAGTTATTAGTTTTCAGTTATTATCTAACAACCAACAACAAACAATTAAGAACTCAAATTTATCCGTGTCAATCTGCGTAAATCCGTGGCTGAATGTATTTGCTATTATTACAGTTTCAATATTTCAGGTTTTTTCCAGAAAAGCCATATCGTGCCGAGCAGGCAGAATTTTGCGCTGATCCCCAATGCGGTCTTTGTGTCTAAATAGGATGCAAGACTGCCGACCACAAAATTCCCGATAGTTGTCATGCCTAAAAATACGAGAGTAAAAGAGCTCATGACCCGGCCCCGCAGATTGTCAGGTACTGTAAGCTGAAGCAGGCTGTTAGCAGTAGCGACCTGACTGATCGCTCCCCAGCCGATTAAAAAAAGCATAAGATAAGATAGCCACGCGGCAGATGAAAAAGAGAAGATAAGAAGCGCACATGAAAAAACTATTCCTGAAATCGCAAGGAGGACGCCTTTTTTTTCAAAATCTCCTCTTATGGCGAGGCTGACAGCGCCGGTAAAGGCCCCCGCTCCGGCACATCCCATGAGTATACCGAAGCCTGTTGCGCCCGTCTTGAGGATATCCCTTGCGTATACCGGTAAAAAACTAATATAGGGAAATCCAAAAAAACTTATTACCCCAACAATAATGATGAGCGTATATACCCTGGGTTCACCTGATATGTACTTAAGTCCCTCCTTAAGTTCTTCTGTCATGCCTGTTTTGGGGGATTTTCCAGCTTCAGCGGTCTCAAATTTCATCCTGAGCAGAGCGATTATTGCGGCAAGAAAACTCAGTGAATTAATGTAAAAGCAGGCCGCCACTCCGAAATAACCGATCAATATGCCTGCTATGGCCGGGCCGATTATCCTTGCTCCATTGAATGCGGCTGAATTGAGCGCTATGGCATTCATCAGGTTTTCCTTGCCGACCATCTCTATGAAAAATGACTGCCGTGCAGGGATATCGAACGAATTAATGGTTCCAATAAGAAACGCGATGGTCAGCACATACCATACAGTTACGATATCTGATGATACGAGGAGAGCCAGCAGGAATGCCAGGATCATGAGCATGATCTGAGTTGTCAGCAGTATCTTTCTCTTTGAAAACCTGTCAGCAGCAACCCCGCCTGCCAATGTAAAGAGTAGAATGGGCATGTTCGCTGCAGAGCCTGCAAGTCCCAGAAAAAAAGGAGAGTTTGTAAGCTTTAACACCAGCCATCCCTGCCCGGCGGAATGCATCCATGTGCCGGTCAGCGATATTACCTGCCCGAACCAGAAGAGCCTGAAATTCCTGTATGTCAGGGCTGAAAATGGGCGGCTGGATTTCATCTCAATAATATACCATACCCCTCATTACGCAAAGATATGGATGTCAGCATACGATATGCCCTCAAATAGAATGCCCGACAGGATGCGGCAGTTAAGTAAGGCCACATTATTGTCATTCCTGCGAAGGCAGGAATCCAGAAAAGACACTGGATGCCCGCTTACAATCTGCGGGCATGACGGTCTTTTTTTATGTGCCCTTACTAATGACCGTATTAGTAATGTACTGTAAGGCTTTCCCGCTGAAGGCGACTGCCCCTCGCGGACAGCGAGTGAGCTTATAATTATTGACATCGTATGATATAATAGTTTTAATAAACATTAATCAACAGCACGGCTTTTGTTTTTTTGCGGAGAATACGTTTTAATTCACTGAGGTTTGTTCTACAAGAATTCAACATTTAAGTTGTCGGTATTTATAGCCGATAACTAACCTATGAAAAAGAAAGAGGTTATCCCTATGCAAGCTAACATATTATTAAATCATCCAGAGAAATACAATGGTAAATATGTAGCTAAACGGTCATTCCAAGATATGGACGTTGTTTGTTCTGGTAATAATCCCAAAGAAGTAGCAGAAAAAGCCAATAGAAAAGGCATTATTAATCCGGTAGTATTTTATGTGCCCAAAAAGGGTATGGTGCATATTTATTAAATGCCCATAAGAAATTGCCCTTTGACGTTATGTGGTAATGGAATTTATCGTCCAATCCTTCCTATTTGTATAATTAATCCTCATGAAGGCAAACAACTTTTTACGTATGGGATAATCGATACAGGAGCTGATGAATGTGCCATTCCAGCAGCCATGGCTGATATGTTAGGGCATAATTTGCAATCCGGCAAAAGTAAGATTATTAGTACAGGCAATGGCGAAACAATAGCTTTTTCACATACAACAAAATTCGAGATTTACCATCCAGTTACTAATAAGCTTTTATATACATTGGCCGATACACCAATTGATTTTATGCCAAACCTTCCTGTCGTATTATTAGGAGTGAATAATTTTTTAAATAACTTTGTTCTTCATATAAATTATCCCAAGAAGATATTTTCAATAAAAACCTCTTAATACTTTCTATCTTGCAGGCCTGACGTATAATTCAGGATTAGAGAATATGATAAAATACAGACTGTAATTGTATCTATGGGTCGGGGATGTTGATGAGAGGGGGGAATGGGATGAGTGAAATGTGGGGGATGAAAGAAAAGAAATCTATCCCTGTTTCGATAAAACATGTACTAACAGCATCCATGCCGGATGCTGTTACGAATTATTATGTGAGTCGGGTTCTTTGGAAAAAGGTGTCAGGCTTGTTTTCGTGCTTTTAATCTATATGCTTTGCTATCACAAGAAAAAAATACTTGCCCCGATTTCCTCATATCTGCCAACGAAAACTCGATAACAGCATCCGGATAATCCTCTTAGATGTTCTTTGCGATCAACCGCCGCCTTGACCTTTATATTGCTATTGATAAACTGAGCTATAAAAGGAGATATTAAATCTATGGCAAAAGCACTTGTAAAAACTGAGGGACAGCCTCACGTAAGCACGAAGCCTCACCGCCGTCTGAAAAAGTATTGCCGCACAGATGCTTCCTTGAAGGACATACAACGCAGTTTATCCGGGATCGGCGTATCCCTTTCAAAGAGGGTTATAGAGGAAAGAGAAAAGCGCTAACTCATTCTCCGAGTTCACTTCATAGCACTCTGATTCCCAAATTCCTACTCATCTGCCAATGGAAGCCCGATGACGGTATCCGGATAATCCCCCCCCCGTAACTGAATGGTTACATGAATTATGTCAATTTTATTTTACAAAAAAGCCTATTTCTGCTAAACTGCACTCTGAATTGAAACCACTTCCAAAGATATTTCAAATAGACAATAAAAGTTTGATAGACATTATAATTAAATATGAACAGCAAAGTTAAAGGAAACTAAAAATAACGGAGGTTGTATGGAAATTCTATCACATTTGAATTTAGTGCTTTGGGCAGGTGGAGCAATCGCAGGGATTTTCATCTTAATTTTGCTATATCAATCAATTGTCATTGTAGGTGGTAAAGAGATTGCGCTTATTGAACGCAGATGGTTCGGCAAGAAGATGCCGCAGGGCAGGGTTGTTGCCATGAACAACGAAGTCGGTATTCAGGCAAGGACTCTTGGGCCGGGTATGCACTTTCTTATTCCATTTATTTATACTGCAAGAAAGAGCGAGTTTGTAGAGATCATGGACGGAAAGGTCGGACTTATCGAATCAGTCGATGGCAGTTCGATCCCCCCCGGTAAAATATTTGCAAAAGTAATACAGGGACATAATTCTTTTCAGGACGGTGAGGCGTTCTTGCAAAACGGAGGACAGAAAGGCCCTCAGATCGATATTCTCCCTCCCGGTAAATACAGGATCAATCCATATCTTTTTAAAATATCCATTGCTGAAGCAGTTGTCATCGGGAAGGGACAGGTGGGAGTTGTTATATCGCAGGATGGCAACCCTATAGCGCCCGGGAGACTGCTGGCAGCCAGTGTGCCTGGCCATCATAACTTTGAAGATGGTGAAAAATTTCTTGCCAATGGCGGTCAAAAGGGCCCGCAGATCGAAATCCTCCTGCCCGGGACTTATCGTATCAACCTTAATTTATTCCAGGTGGTAACTGAAAAGGCCGCAGTGATCGAGTCGGCCAAAGTCGGCCTGGTTACAGCCAAGGATGGTCATCCGCTCCCTGAAAAAGAATATGTCGCCCAGTCAATAGCCGGGCACTCCGATTTTCAGGATGCCAATTCCTTTCTCAATGGCGGTGGAGAACGCGGACCTCAGCTTGATGTTCTTAAGCCCGGAACTTACTATATCAACCCATTAATGTTTAATATTGCGTTTGATGATGTTACAGTTGTCGAACGCGGACAGGTTGCGGTTGTTGTTTCAAACGTAGGCGATGAGCCGACGTCTGACATGAAGAAGAGACTCGGCTCAACCCAAATGGGGGCAACTGAGGAAGAAGGTAAAGAGAAATACGTGGTCCCCAAAGGATACCGCGGCATCCAGGAAGAAGTGGCCGGCCCCGGCAAATACTATCTTAACAGGCTGGCCTTTATGCCTTATATAATTGACACGACAAACATAACGATAGACTGGGACGATTCAAAAGAGACAAAATTTAATGCGTTGAATGTTGTCTCCAAGGACGGATTCAGCATTGGTGTTTCGGTAAAGGTTGTTGTCCGTGTAAGACCGGACCAGGCGCCTTACATGGTATCAAAGGTCGGTTCTATCGACAACCTTATCCTTCACGTTATTCATCCCATGATCGATTCCAGCTTCAGGAATCAGGCTTCTACGACTTCTGCCATGAACTTCATGCAGGACAGGCAGGAAGAGCAGACAAAGGCTGAAACAAGGGCAAGACTGGAGCTCGAAGAGTATCATGTCGAGTGCGTGTCCGTTCTTATCTGCCAGATCATGCTTCCCCAGGAGCTTATGGATACCCAGACGAAGGAGATTATCGCACAGCAGCAGACTACTCAGTTCCAGGAAGAACAGAAGGCTCAGGTAACAAGAATAGAGATGGAAAAGACCAAGGCGACCGCTGACCAGCAGCCGGAGCTTGTTCGGGCCGAGATTGCAGTCAAAGTTGCCGACCAGAAGAAAAGAGAAACTGTTACACTTGCCGAAGGAAATGCTGAAAGCGCAAAGCTGAAGGGTGAAGGTGATGCCAGGGCCATCGAATCAGTTGGTACGGCAACCGCAGAAGCCTACGAAAAGCAGAAGACAGCCATCGGGCCGCAGGCTATCATGGCTATTGAGCTTGCAAAACATATCTCTGCGGGCAAGATCAAGATTATGCCTGATATCCTTACGATCGGCAGCGGCGGCGCATCTGAAGGGCTTGCGGCAGTGCTTACGCGGGCTATTGCGCTCAGCGGCATGAAGATTGATCCTGACGGCAAAGCCGTTGACACGAAAACAACTGATTTATGAGCTTGT
>JACQXH010000141.1 GCA_016208845.1 Nitrospirota bacterium
CGGAGGCCGATGCTCTATCCAACTGAGCTACAGGCGCATTAAAAAAAAGTTTCAAGTTCTAAGTTGAAAGTTAAAAGTTAACAATAAAAATCAAAAAAAGATTTAAACTTTCAATTTTTTAATCTTTAAGCTTTTCAACTGCCAACTTTGCGATCAAAATATGGGGTGAGTGACGGGGGTTGAACCCGCGACCCTCTGAGCCACAGTCAGATGCTCTGCCAGTTGAGCTACACTCACCGATTAAAATTAGTGATTAGTGAATAGTTGTCAGTTGATAGTAAAAAAATGGATTTCTTACAACCCTGTCCCTATTTTACAACTAATCCCCAAAAACTAACCACTAACAACTGCAAATTTCACTTTGTGAAATTGAAATGGCGCGCCTGAAGGGAATCGAACCCCTGACCCACTGCTTAGAAGGCAGTTGCTCTATCCGTCTGAGCTACAGGCGCAAATCCGTTATCCGTAATGCGTAATCCGTAAAAGGTAATATTAACGGTGCAAACCTTAAGTCACAAATATACTTTACCCATTACGCATCACACTTTACCCATCACGAGCAGTGATGGTCGGGGCGAGAGGATTTGAACCTCCGGCATCCTGCTCCCAAAGCAGGCGCGCTACCGGGCTGCGCCACGCCCCGGTTTTTTAAAGTCTACTATTATACTAAAAATATGCGCGGGAATTCTTAAGCGACTGGACATTGAAACTCTGTTCAGGGGTTAATCATCTATTCCGTTGTTTGTCATTCCCGACCCCGATCGGGAATTTAGCCTGTTTTCTGGATTCCCGTTTTCACGGGAATGATGTTTTTTTTGATGCTTCACCTTTTTTGTGGGGAGGTTTATTTCAGTTTACTAATGGCATTTGATAAGATTAAAATAAATCATGGCAAAGGCAATAAGGACAGAAGAATATGTTATTGACGAAGAGCCGTACTACCGGCCCCTGGATAATGAAATAGAGATATTTGAGGCGGCTTACAAGAATCAGATCCCGGTAATTCTTAAAGGCCCGACGGGCTGCGGGAAAACCAGATTCATGCATTACATGGCGTGGAGGCTCAAAAGGCCGCTTATAACGGTCTCATGTTATGATGACCTGACAGCCTCTGATCTTGTGGGCAGATATCTGGTAAGCGGGGGCGAAACGGTCTGGATCGACGGGCCCCTTATGAGGGCTGTTAAGGTCGGTGGGTTTTGTTATCTGGACGAGATCGTAGAAGCAAGAAAGGACACCACGGTCGTTATCCATCCGCTTGCAGATGACAGGAGGATCCTCCCTGTGGAAAAAAGGGGCGAGATCCTCAGCGCCCCTTCTGAATTCCTCCTGAGCGTATCTTATAATCCGGGCTATCAAAGTGTTTTAAAGGACCTGAAGCAGTCAACACGCCAGCGATTCCTTGCCATAGAATTTAATTACCCGGACAAAAACCTCGAACAGGAAATTATCATTCATGAGACGGGAATTGATGCCGATACGGCTGAAAAGCTGGTGAGCTTTGCCGAAAAGACCCGCAACCTCAAAGACAGGGGCCTCATCGAAGGGGCCAGCACCAGACTGCTGGTCTATGCCGCAAAGCTCATCTCCTCCGGCATAGAGCCGGGAAAGGCCTGCGCTGCTGCTATCTCAGAGCCTCTCACTGATGATGCGGAGATGCTTACAGCGCTTTCTGAACTCTCAAGCTCTATTTTTTAATGCAAACAATGCAATTAACCACAGACCTGCCTGCCGGCAGGCATGGGACACAGAGTTTATAAAAGAAGTTGAGAAGATAAGAATTTATGAAACTGAGAAAAAACAAAAACAATTTTTCCCCCATCTTCTTAACCTCCCAGCTTCTCATCTTATATCTCCCTCTGTGATCTCTGTGGTTTCTTGCCCGGGATTATGCAGGATTTCGAAGAGAAATACATTGAGTCTCTGAAAGAAGATTTTGTTAAAAATCTCAGGCTCGATTTTTTTGATGAAGAAGAGATAGGGTTGATCTTCAGAGACCTTGAATCACTCGATAAAAGGATCAGGCAAAAAATATTCTCACTCTGCCACACCCTTTCGCACGCAAGTTCGTCCCTTGTCCCGAAAACACTTAAACACCTGAAGAACGCCTCCCGCTTTCTGTCTCTGAAGGAGATGGAAGGCTGGATAACACATGCCTTTGACCTGCTTGATCACGACGGCGTCGACCAATTCATATATTTTATTTCAAGGATCGATGAAAACACCCTGTGGGATTTTCTGATGCCAAGGGGCCTTTCGCTTCAGGACGCAGCGCCTGTCCTTGAAACATATCTGCGCGGCATATCAGGGCTCGAACTTAAGATCGCGCCGGGCCGGGAAACCTATACTGATACGACGACATTGTACCTGCCGCCATTTCTTGACAGATATGACGAGAGCGAAAAGAACTTCAGGCTTTATAAGATCATGGTGGCCCATCAGTGGGCGCAGATAACCCAGGGGACGCTTTCCCCTGATGAGTCTGTTTTAAATTCTTTTCTGAAGGATGCCCCTCCCGATCATCCCGACATTGAGACACTTTTCAGGTCATTTGAGGAACGCGATCTTGCCGTTGACATCTATAACATACTTGAAGCGATAAGGCTTGAGCCTTTTCTTGAAAAAGAACTCCCGGGGCTGATGAGAGAGGCCCATATAATAAAAAAAGATTTTTTGAGAGACAAGAGCCGCCTTGCAGGTCTCTCTGGAAAGTCGGCATTTATCGAAGGGATCTACCGGTTCTATTTGAAGGGCGAGATCGAAGACCATGCCCCTGAGATCCTGAAGATCAACAGCAGAGAGCTTTATTCCCTTAAAGAAGGGGCGGGGAGTCATGATTGCATGAACATGCTTTTGAAATTTTACGATATCGCCGGCAGGCTTGAGGGCAGCTATCACCCGCGCAGTTACCTGCCGTTCCTGGGGACTATAAAACCGGCGGAGATCTCCCTTCATCTAAAGGAGATGAGGCGGGCCTATCAGCAGAGGCTCGAGGCCATGATCACGAGGATAGTGAATTTGCCTGAATTTGAACCGCTGGCCTCACAGCCGCACAGGGCTTTTCATCAGGAACCTGTGGAGCAGAATAAAGAGTATCTGCTTATCAAAGGCAGATTGATCAAGCTTGACAGCGAATTGAAGGACCTCATTGATAGAAGAGGCGGCATACCCGGAGGGACGCTTGTCACAGGCGCTGAAACAGGCGGGGCAGGGAGTCCGATATCCCTTAAAGACATTCTTGAAGAAGAGGAGACGCCTGATGAAACATCCGGCGGCATTACATATGATGAATGGGACTATAAAAGAGGTGATTACAAGAAGAACTGGTGCACGCTTTATGAGCAGGACATACATCAGGGGCACGAGCCTTTTGTTGAATTGACTCTTGGCCGTTACAGCGGCTATGTAAATATACTGCGGAAAAAATTCGAGCTTCTCAAGAGAGAACCGAAGATGCTGAGAGGGCAGAGAGACGGGGACGATATAGATATTGATGCCCTTGTCGGGACTTATTCTGATGTCCGCGCCGGCATTTCTCCCAATGAAAATATTTTCATGAGATATGAGAAGCAGGAAAGGAACATTGCTGTCCTTTTCCTTCTTGACATGAGCGGCTCTACAAAAGGATGGATAAACACGGCTGAAAAGGAGGCCCTTGTTCTCATGGCAGAGGCGCTGGAGATCCTTGGGGACCGCTACGCAATATACGGTTTCTCAGGCATGACAAGGAACAGGTGCGATATGTACTGCGTAAAGAGCTTTGAAGAGACCTATTCACAGGTGGTAAAGAAAAGAATAAGCGGCATAGAACCAAAAGATTATACACGCATGGGTCCGCCCATCAGGCATTCAATCAAGATACTTAAGTCCATAGAGGCCAGGACCAAGCTGCTTGTCACCCTCAGCGACGGGAAACCTGAGGACTATGATGCATATAAGGGCAGCTATCAACCGCGAAGTTACCTGCCGTGACTCACTCTTTCTGCATAACCATAGACAAGGAGGCAGGCTCTTATCTGAAGCTTATGTACGGAGAGGTAAATTACATTGTCATAGATGATGTGAAAAAACTTCCGAACAGGATAACGGAGATATACCGCCGGCTCACAACTTGAAAAATATCAAGAATTAAAAATTAGAAATCAAAATTAATGAGTTTGATTTTCCCGCAGCTTTAGAATAAATCTCAAAAGTTTTAAGGTTATAAGTTGCAGTCTTGAGTTTTGCGCTTTGACCTTTGAGCTTATGAACTTTAATTTATCCCATGCAGATATGATTCATTGACTTACCCTCATAAATCTTATATATTCAAGCATCGTGAAGTCATCTGTCGAAAATACGGACTTCCTCATAATAGGCGGGGGCGTGGCAGGCCTGAGGGCCGCTATAGAGCTCGCTCCTCAAGGACGCGTCATTGTACTCACAAAGGACAGGCTCAACGAGGGCAGCACGGGTTATGCGCAGGGCGGAATAGCAGTGGCATTGAGCGATGAAGATGAGGTCCGCATTCATTACGAAGATACTATTAATGCAGGTGACGGACTATGCGACGAAGAGGCCGTAAGGTCCCTCGTTGAAAAAGGGCCTGAATTTATCCTCGAGCTTATCTCCTGGGGCGCTGAATTTGACAAAGAAGGAAGCAAGCTCGATTTTACTATGGAGGCAGCGCATTCGAGAAAAAGGATCCTTCATTCACACGGTGATTCGACCGGCAAAGAACTTGAACGCGTGCTTGTCAATAAAGTGCGGACCTTCCCGTCGGTTTCAAAATATGATTTTTCCTTTACCCGTGATCTGATCATTGAGGACGGCCGATGCATAGGCGTCTCTGCTATTAAGAACGATGAAATAAAAAATATCTTTGCAAGGGCGGTCATTCTTGCAACGGGAGGCGCGGGCCGGCTTTTTTCCAGGACCACCAATCCGCCGATCACCACGGCAGACGGTATGGCGATAGCATACAGGGCCGGGGCCGTGCTAAAAGACATGGAATTCGTACAGTTTCACCCGACGAGTTTCTATTCCACATCTGCGCCGCAGTTCCTGTTGAGCGAGTCCTTACGGGGTGAAGGCGCTTTTTTAAGAAATATAAACGGCAAAAGGTTTATGCCTGAATATCATCCCATGGCAGACCTGGCACCTAGGGATGCGGTGGCCCGCGCGATCGTCTCTGAGATGGTAAAAACAGGGGCCCCGCACGTGTATCTGGACCTCACACACCTCGAGGCGCCTTTTACTAAAAAGCGTTTCCCCCTGATCTATTCGACATGCCTTACATTCAACGTTGACATAACCAAAGACCTGATACCTGTATCCCCTGCTGCGCACTACATAATGGGCGGGGTAAAAACAAATCTTAAGGGAGAGACCTCTATAAAAGGGCTATTTGCCGCAGGTGAGGTAGCTTGCACAGGCGTTCATGGAGCAAACCGCCTTGCCTCGAACAGCCTGCTTGAAGGTTTAGTGTTCGGAGCAGAGACGGGCAGGACCGCTGCTCAATATGCGGTAAATATTAAAAAGCCGGATGCCGCTCCAGCCCTGAATAAAAAAAATCCTGAGACTCCCGATCTTGACCTGCAAAAAATGAAAGATACCATGAGGCGGACCATGTGGGACAAGGTCGGCATCATAAGATGCCGTGAATCACTAAGCGAGGCAAAGAATAAATTCAATGAATGGGATCATGTGCTTAAGGCAGCGCTGTTGAGCAGGCAGGAACTTGAACTTAAGAACATGCTTACAGTCTCTCACTTAATTACAGATGCCTGTTTATTGAGGGAAGGCAGTATCGGCGCCCACTATCGCTCTGATTTCAAGGACAGAGGCAAAAACTGGAAAAGACATACAGAATGTCAGAGGGAAAAGGGGACGGGATGGGCATAGCCCTCTATAAACAGCGAGAAAAGCATAATCATTACTGCCATCGGCACTCATAGAGAAGTTCCGGGGAATTGATATTTTTTTTAACTTATTTTAGTGGATTGCTTATTCATTATATATAGCAGTTTTAAGAGGTGAAAATATGCGCAAGGCAAAGATAATATGCACAGTCGGGCCGGCCAGCAGTTCAAGGGAGATAATTCATAAGATGATCATGTCAGGGATGGATGTCTGCAGGCTGAATTTTTCCCATGGCACGTACAAAGAGCACAAAATGGTCGTAAAGCACATAAGGGACATCTCTCAAAAATATGATGTGCCCGTTGCAATACTCCAGGATCTAAAGGGCCTGAAGATAAGGGTTGGGGCTATTAAAGGTGGCTCTGTCCTGATTAAGAAGAATTCCGTCATGACCCTCACGACAAAGGCGGTTATGGGAGATGACAGGCGTATCTCCATCTCCTATCCGCACCTGATCAAGGATGTGAGGGCTGGAGAAAAAATCCTTATGGATGACGGCTTACTCCAATTTACGGTTATTGATAAAAAAAAGGATGGATTGGTCGCAAAGGTCATAGAAGGCGGCATATTAAAAGAGAAAAAAGGGGTGAACCTGCCCGGGACAAAGATATCAGGCGCAGTCTTTACTGAAAAGGACAAAGAGGACCTTTCCTTTGGTCTGAGCTTGGGCATTGATTATGTGGCCATGTCTTTTGTCAATTCAGCGGATAATATCTTAGATGTCAAAAACTGGCTTAAGAGACATAAAGCAGACATACCGGTCATCGCAAAGATAGAAAGGCCGCAGGCGCTGAGAAATATAGATGAGATAATTGAGGTTTCTGACGGCCTCATGATCGCGCGTGGAGACCTCGGGGTTGAGGTGCCGCCGGAAAAAGTCCCCCTGATACAGAAGGATCTCATAGAAAAATGCAATACTTCCAAAAAGCTCGTCATCACGGCCACCCAGATGCTTGAGTCCATGACAGAGCATCTGACCCCTACAAGGGCAGAGGCGGCTGACATAGCAAACGCTGTGCTTGATGGAACGGACGCCCTCATGCTGTCCGGGGAGACCGCTGCAGGCAAATATCCTGTTGAGGCGCTCAGGATGATGGACCGTATCATCAGTTATACAGAGACCCATCGGCCGGAGGCCCTGCCTTTCGCAGAGATGGGCTCTCAGTCCTTTGCCGGGGCCATAGCCGAGTCAGCTTGCATATCAGCAACGGACATAAAGGCCAAGGCAATTGTTGCATTCAGCCGTACGGGCTTTACCGCTCTCCTTGTTTCAAAGTTCAGGCCTCACGTCCCTATAATAGGCTTCACTGTTAAGAAGGAAGTCCGCAGAAGAATGAATCTCTACTGGGGCATAACGCCGCACATCATGAAATTCCCGGGAAGCACTGATGAAATGATCCATGAAACAGAGAGGGCCCTGCTTAAGAAAGGCTTAGTTAAAAAAGGCGACGGTCTGGTAATAATCGCAACTTCACCATTTGCGCCTGGCGGCAAGACAAATATAATGAAGCTGCACAAAGTAGGCTTTTAGGCTACTTCCCTTTTTTCGGGACCACAGGGCTGAAATTCGGGTCGATCAGATATGCCTCTTTAAAGTATTTTCTGGCGATATCCATTTTCTTTGCCTCGTAATATGCATAGCCCAGAAAATAAAGCGCCCCGGGGTCAGGGTGGTCCTTAACATAATCATCAGCTAATTTTATCGCAGCCTGTGATTTACCCTGATAATAAAGTCCGTATGCCTTTTTAACAACGGCATCATCAGCCATGCTCAGGGAAAAACAAACCATAACAATTAACGCCGCTAATATAATACTCCTCATATCAAATCTCCTTTCCTGACAGGCATTCATTTATAGAATATTGTAGTAGTTGGAGCAGAGAACGTCAATATGCCTTTGTAAATATACACAAAACAAAGTGACAATACATGAAGAGGACTGGTTGTTCTCACATAAACCATTGAACCTGAAAAAAGCTATCCAGTCACGAATTTTCACGAACCTGCCTGTCCACAGGATCCTTTGGACCGTCAGGCAGGTTATCTCGAATAACAGGGAACTCATAACTGTTCTATTTGTCGCCATTTTGGTTAAAGACAAAATTTGTCTTCAAGTTTTATTTCATTCGCGTTTATTCGTGTCCATTAGTGGCAAATGCCGTATTTAAGCCGGACAACTGCGTCTAATAGTAGGTCCTCAGATGATTTATAAATTGCAGATAACTGTTGGCCGGGTTTGAAAGCTCAACGCCTATACCGTTATATATTTTGCCTGCTTTGACAATATTCTTTATCGTGCCGTTGACCTTCAGGATCTCTTCTTTCAATGGAATTAGTATCTCAACCCTGGGCTCCATTGGCAATGCCACCTTGGTGCTGATGAACATGCCTTTTTCCGACAGATTCAGTATAATGCCGGAGTGTGTGGAGTTCCCGCTGAAAAACTTGATGAACATGTTTTTCTGTATTCTGTCAACGGCCCGTTTATCGGCTGAAGCAGCACCCGGCTTATCGTCAATATTTTCAATATCGATCTTGTCTTCTCTGTTTCTATTCATGATTTATTATAACAGACATTTGACTTATAAGTGGTGATTAAAATCACAAATAGCTCTTTTTCCTCATTGCAAAGCAGAATTTGCCACATTATTCATCCTGTCATTATATTTCTTCAGTAAGTCATCGTAAAAAGAAAATTTATTAAATCTTTTCCCTATTAAGGCCCCTGTCTTTGCGAAGCCCAAAATTGCAATTGCAAAAGAAAAGACTATTTCTAATGCCGCCTCAAGATCGAGAAAGAAAGCACCGGCGAACCCTGTGACTGCACATACAAGCGCCACTGGTATCGACTTCCTTATGAGGCCTGTCATGAGGCCCAAAATAACCGGTCCGTAGAATGATGCCTCCGCTTCGATGTCAGCTATAATTATCCACGCCATGAAGCCTGTGAGCGTCCCGCATAAGATCCCGGCCAGGGCCGCTTCTGTCTGCCGCGTGCGTTCATCGGCATTGATCCCAAACACAACCTTTAAAGCCTTTCGAATATGCTTCCCGGCAATACCTTCTGATATTTTATCGATATATTGCATGAATGAGGTCTTCTTTCTGAAAATAAAGGAATGGAGTTCATTCACTATCTGTTTATCCGCATCATCCCATTTGACCTGCCCTGACTTAAGGACATTCAGGTAATTAATGATTTCTTTTACGGGATCAGCGGCATCTGCCTGCGCTGACATCGAATTCGTTATGTCCTCAACGTACGCTATGAGTGATAACATTACATTGTTTTTAATATATCCGGCTAACTTGATATAGTCCGCGCGGCCAATGTCGCTCTTGAGCAGCCTGATCCACCTTTGTTCAAGGGTCTCACCTTTCTGTATGCGCTGGACCACACCTTTTGTGTCAATTATGTACGCAATATATTGAAAATATTTTCTCAAATAATCCAGGAAATCGCTCTTCTTTATGAAAAGACCATCTTCCTTCATTTGCCTGAACAGCTTTATCGCCTCCACATATCTGTCGGTTTCTTTGCCAAAGATGTCATTCTCCAGCCATGCAGGAATAACATATTCATCCCCCAACTTACCTGTCTCATCTTTTGTCAATAAAGAGCCCTGCTTCAGTCTTTCCAGGCCTTTTAAATATTCCAGAGGGAGCCCCGAGGATATGGCGCTATTGATCTCAGCCCTCATTTCTTCCGGAATGATCAGGCTGTCTATCCGGTCATTGTATTGGACGCGCGTTATAAAGACATCCACATTGCCGGCTATAAAATCCAGGCTTCCGGATAAATTATCAGCCACCCTGGACGGAAGCACATATGCCGAAGGACTTGCCAGAATATCAAGCATCCTGAAGATGGTATTGAGCCTCTTATCATCGCCCTCCTG
>JACQXH010000004.1 GCA_016208845.1 Nitrospirota bacterium
GTTGAGGCGAAAAAATTCGGCCGCATCATACTGGCGGGCGGGCTTAATCCTGATAACGTAGCGCAGGCCGTAAAGCGTGTTCAACCATATGGGATCGATGTTGCCTCCGGTGTTGAAAGCAACAAGAAAGGGAAAAAAGACCATAAGAAATTAAAATTGTTTATTGAAAAGGCCAGAGAGGCTTTCAGGGGCCATGTATGACCCTCGTTCACCCGCCGATAGTGTGGTAAAAGAAACCGCTGTTGAAAAAGCCGCAATAGAAAATATTCTCGGAGTTCCTTTCACAGAAAAAAATCATGTGCGTCTTTTGAAAAGTGGTAAGGAAATCTTCCAGGCCATTTTTGATTCTGTCGCCAACGCGAAGGAAATAATTTGCATTGAATTTTATATTTTTAAAAACGACGCAACAGGCAATAAAATGGCAGATCTCCTTAAAGAAAAAGCAGGCCTCGGAGTAAATGTATATATTCTCTATGACCACTTTGGATCTCTCACTACTCCATTGAGCTTCTGGCAGGACCTGAAAAAGGCAGGAATAAATCTCAGGGCCTCTCACCCGTTTAAATGGTCTGCGCCGAGACGTTACATACATAGGGATCATAAAAAGCTCCTTATAATCGACGGGGAAACGGCTTTTACCGGCGGTTTTAACATAGGAGATGAATATCATGGGTACATAAGAAAATGGAAACAGCCATGGAGGGACACAGGCATCTATCTTAAAGGGCCTGTCGCCGCAATATTACTTGATATGTTCAAGAACAGCTGGACTGCATGGAAAGGACAACCCATTAAATTAGATAACATCAATCAGCCCGTACCCGGAGGAATTCCGGTCATACCTGTATTAACAAGCTCGGCAAAAGGAAGAAAAAAACTGAGAAAGCTCTTCTTCCACAGCATCAGTAGCGCAAAGAATAAAATATTCATCACAAATGCCTACTTTACCCCAAGCAGGAGAATGCTTACTGTTCTGTCAGATGCTGTAAAGAGAGGAGTGGATGTTAAAATACTTCTCCCCGGGAAAAGCGACATAGCGCCTGTCTTTTATGCAAGCAGGGCCTTCTATTCAAGACTGCTCAGGGCAGGAGTGGAAATTTATAATTACCAGAACCAGATCCTTCACGCCAAGACAGCTGTGATTGACACATGCAGGAGCATCATAGGCTCTGCCAACCTTGATTTTCAATCTCTTAGGCGGAATGATGAGAGCAATGTGGGGATACTGAATAATGATTTTGGAAGTGAAATGACGAAAATCTTTTTTGAAGACCTGACGCAGTCTGTCAGGATCGATGCGCATACCTGGCCCAAACGTCCGTTTTACGAAAAAGTACTTGAAAGGTTTTTTTCGATATTCAGAACAAGGTTTTGAAATAGGCAACGCAATTAACCACAGGCCACAACCATATTAACGTCATTCCCGCTTGCCGGGTCGTTGCTACCGAACAAGTCGGAATGACAACTACTTAATATTTAAACTTTTTTTACCGGACACCCGTTATATTGTTATTGCCGGATGCTGTGATATAATAACAATTCAAAATTTTGAACCTCTCAAATCATAATGAATACAAAAACAAATAAAATCCCAGACAGCAAAGGGCATTTTGGCACATACGGAGGAAGATTTGTGCCTGAAACCCTCATGCCGGCGCTCATTGAACTCGAAAAGGCATACAGGAAGTATTCAAGAGATAAAGACTTTCTTGCTGAGCTCGGTTCGCTGCAGAAAAATTATATAGGAAGACCGACACCGCTTTATTTTGCCAGAAAGCTCACCGAATTGATAGGCGGCGCAAAAATTTATCTCAAACGCGAAGACCTCTGTCACACCGGCGCTCACAAGATCAATAATGCTTTAGGACAGGCGCTCCTTGCAAAGCGGATGGGCAAAAAAAGGATAATCGCCGAGACAGGCGCGGGACAGCATGGCGTCGCCACAGCGACAGGCGCGGCGCATGCCGGCCTTGAGTGTGAAATTTACATGGGCAGCGAAGACATGAGGCGGCAGTCATTGAATGTATACAAAATGCGGCTTTTGGGCGCAAAGGTTACAGAGGTCAATGTTGGATCAAAGACACTGAAAGACGCTATTAATGAGGCTCTGCGCGACTGGACTACGAATGTCCTTAACACACATTATGTGCTCGGCACAGTATTTGGTCCCCATCCGTTCCCCGTCATGGTCAGAGACTTTCAATCCATAATCGGAAAAGAGGCCCGACAGCAGATCGTGAAAGCGGAGGGCAAACTTCCTGATTGCCTGATAGCCTGCGTTGGCGGCGGCAGTAATTCCATCGGCTTGTTCTATGCATTTCTCAAAGACAATATAAAAATGATCGGCGTTGAAGCCGGGGGGCATGGCATAGAATCAGGCGAACATGCAGCTCGCTTTGCAGGCGGCTCGCTGGGAGTCTTCCAGGGCTGCAAGAGTTATCTTTTACAAAATGATGACGGTAATGTGCTTGGCACACATTCGGTCTCAGCAGGGCTTGATTACGCATCTGTGGGTCCTGAGCATTGTTATCTCAGAGATCTGAATAAGATCGAATACACAAATATAACTGATGATGAAGCACTAAAGGCATTTGAGCTTCTTGGTAACGCGGAGGGAATTATCCCGGCCCTTGAATCGGCGCATGCAATTGCACATACAATAAAAATAGCGCCGGCCATGCCAAAGCATTCAGTCATCATCATCAACCTTTCAGGCAGAGGAGACAAGGACGTTCAGGAAGTGGCAAAGATTAAGGGGATAACCCTTTAACGATTAATAATTTTAAATTGCAGATCATGAATTTCAAAATGAAGAACCCTGTAGCAAGCTGCAGGGAATTTAAGATAAATAATTAGAAAAAAAATGAACAGGATAGAACAGGTCTTCAGAAAACTCAAAAAAAACAGCAAAAAAGCCTTCATTCCTTACATTATGGCAGGAGATCCTGCGCCTGATGTTACAAAAAAACTTGTATCTGACCTTGAGGCTTCAGGCGCAGATATTATTGAACTCGGCGTGCCTTTCAGCGATCCGCTTGCCGATGGCCCAACGATCCAGCGCGCCCACGAGAGGGCTTTACATAATGGGGTTACCCTAAGAAAGGTCCTTGCCCTGGTCAGGGATATTCGGCAGACCTCCCAGACACCTCTGATCCTCATGACATATTACAATCCTGTCTTTAAATTCGGCATTGAGGCATTTGTGAAAGAGGCGGTCCATTCAGGCGTTGACGGCGTCATAATTCCTGACCTGATCCCTGATGAGGCAGAAGAATTTATCGCCTTTGCCCGGCAGTACAAACTCGATACGATCTTTCTCCTTGCTCCGACGAGCACGGAGGACAGGATCAGAAAAGTTATAAATGCCTCAACAGGTTTCATTTATTATGTTTCAATAACAGGGATAACAGGTTCAAAGCTGTTAATGGATGAGACAATGAAGAACACTCTGACCTCGATAAAACAATTAACCAGGAAGCCTGTTGCGGTAGGCTTCGGGATCTCCAATCCTGAAGATGCATCAGCTGTGGCTTCAGTTGCGGACGGCGTCATCGTCGGGAGCGTTATAGTTAAATTGATCTCGGAAGGTAAAGACATTGCAGAGTTAACTCGCTCGCTCAGGCGGGCAATATGAAAATAGGTATGGCCTGTTTATCTTGTCACTTATCACCAGTCACTTATAACAGTTATTAAAATGGCCTGGTTTAAAAAAGAAAAAACTTCTATTTCCAAAAAGGTCAAAGTACCTGAAGGCCTGTGGGTAAAATGCGACATGTGCAAGGAGATCGTCTACCGGAAAGAGGTAGAAAAAAATCTCAACGTATGTCCCAAGTGCAATTACCACTTCAGGGTATCTGCAAAAGAGCGAATATCCCTTCTTATAGACAGCGCCGGCTTTACCGAGATCGGAGCAGACCTGTCGCCGAAGGACGTCCTGAATTTCAAAGATAAGGTGCCTTATAAAGAGCGGCTGAGTGAATATCAGAAGAGATCAAACCTAAAGGAGGCTGCCATTGCCGGCAAAGCTGTTATAGGGGGGTTGCCCGTTGTGTTCATAATCCTCGATTTTACTTTTATGGGCGGCAGTATGGGGTCTGTCGTAGGAGAAAAGTTCGTTCTGGCCGCTGAAAAAGCCATTGAAGATAATATACCCTTGATCTCTGTAACATCGTCAGGAGGCGCAAGGATGCAGGAAGGCACATTATCTCTTATGCAGATGGCCAAGACCTCTGCGGCAGTTGCAAGGCTCAGGGACAAAAACATACCGTATATTTCCATACTGGCAGACCCAACATTCGGCGGGGTCACAGCGAGCTTTGCTATGCTTGGCGATATTATTATTGCAGAGCCCAGGAGCCTCATAGGCTTTGCAGGTCCCAGAGTCATAGAACAGACCATTAAACAGCAGCTTCCGGATGACTTTCAGAGAGCCGAATTCCTGTTCAAACATGGCATGATCGATATAATCGTTGACCGCAAAGACCTGAAACAGATTATAGCTAAATATTTATCAATAATAATAAGAAACAATAATATCAAGAAATAGAATACCTCATTTCTGATCTGATTTGCACATAAACCTGAAAATGCAATTAACCACAGAAGGCGCAGAGAACTATATGATAAATGAACTACCCCGCAGCAAGCTGCGAGTTATCGAAATGCGAAAAACCAAAAACAATACCGTCATTCCGCACTTGTCGCAACGACTCTCCGCGACTCGCTTCGAGATGCGGCATCCAGAATATAACACTCCCCTGGATTCCCGCCTTCGCGGGAATAACAATTGTTGTACATTATACCCCGATGCAAAGCATCGAGGAATTATTTTGATTAAATATTACTTTCACTTTCAAAATGTTCCTCTGTGGACTCTGTGGTTTCCTAAATGCATTATGTGAGACAATGAAAATGCAATCAAATGAAGAATATTATAACGAATCAGTAAATTACCTCTACGGACTTCAGAAACACGGGATAAAACTGGGCCTGAACAACATTCGCGCACTGATGGATGTTCTTGGAGGGCCTCATCGGTCTTTTCGCTCCATACATATTGCAGGCACTAATGGAAAAGGCTCTACCTCTGCAATAATCGCATCCATATTAAGAGAGAGCGGCTACAGAGTCGGTCTTTACACCTCTCCCCATCTTGTCAGCTTCACGGAACGCATTAGAATAAACGACCGGCCCATATCAGAATCAGATGTAATAAAACTAACGGCATTTATAAAGCAGGCCGTAGCTGATGCCGGCTTAAATCCGACTTTCTTCGAATTTGTAACTGCAATGGCCTTTCATTATTTTGCATCTCAGGATGTGGAATGGGCCGTGGTCGAGACCGGCATGGGCGGAAGGCTGGATGCCACAAATGTCATCACGCCGGAAGTGTGCGTCATAACGAACATTGGGTATGATCATAAGGAATTCCTTGGCGGGAATATCTCTGACATCGCTTATGAAAAAGCAGGGATCCTTAAAAAAGGCGTACCTTTGGTGACTGCGGTTAATAACAGCGAGGCATTAGGCGTTATTGAAGAGACCGCAAAGAATATTGCCTCTGATATGCATATTTATGGCAGGGATTTCAAAGGCATGCTTTCATATATGGATGACAAGCATATAGTCTTTGATTACACAGGCATGAGCAAAAACGGCATTTGCAAAGAATTCAAAAATCTCTCCCTGCACCTTGCAGGAAGGTTCCAGATCTGCAATGCCTCTGCAGCAGTACGTGCATGTGAAATAATTAAACGGGCAGGCGCTGCAATTTCAGATGTTGCAATTGTGAAAAAAAATAAAAAACTTAATCTGGGGGGCCGGCTTGAATGGGTATCAAAATCACCTCCAATAATAGTTGATGGAGCACATAATCCGGAAGCGGCAGAGGCGCTGGCCCAGGCAGTGAAAGAGCTTTTCACAGGTCATAATAAAATTATCCTTGTAACCGGCATCATGAAAGACAAGGACATCGAGGGCATATTGCGGCCTCTTGTACTGATCTCTGATACAGTTATATTGACTAAGCCCAGAGGCGAGCGGGCAGCCCTGCCTGAAAGAATGGAGGAATTCCTGAAAATTATCTGCAAGGAAAATAATAATTTTGGACTGCCCCCTGCAGGATCAGTTATTAAGACAAATTCGGTTACAGAGGCTATCGAAACAGCAAAAAAAATCTGCGGCCCCGGGCACATCATACTTGTGACCGGCTCTTTCTATACTACGGGAGAAGTCAAAGAAACTCTGGGACAGAAGGGAGTTTTATCTGCTTTAAGGGAATAAACGTATGCGCTATACAGATTGCAAAAGACAGAATGAATATTCTTCATACTTTTTCCGCTTATTTGCCCTGTCCTGGCTCCTCTTGTCAATTTTCTGTTTGCCTGTTTTTGCGGAAAATGCCACAAGCATAGACGCGGATGAGATCGAATACCTTTCTGAAACAAATATTTATATAGCGAGAGGCTCTGTCAAGATAATCCGGAACGCCACTACCCTGAATGCAGACGAGATCCAATTTAACAATACAACATCGGACGCGGTTGCCACAGGCAATGTCATATATGAAGATCCTGAGCTGGACATTAAAGCCGATAAGCTGGAGCTGAATTTAAATACAAAACTCGGCACTATTTATAACAGCAAAATGTTTTACAAGAGCCGTAATTATCACATCAGCGGAAGGACAATAAAGCGGCTTGGTGAAAATACATATTTCATAGACGATTCTGAAATAACCTCCTGCGACGCCGTCCCTCCTGAATGGTATTTCAGGGGAAAGGATGTAAAAATCAGCCGTGAGGAAAATATAAGAATTAAACATGCAACCTTTTTTCTTAAAGGTATACCGCTTCTTTATTCCCCTTATGTGGTCATGCCTTATATGCAAGATCGTAAGACCGGCCTGCTGATTCCTAATTTTGGCTACGGCAACAAGAACGGCCTGATCTTTAAGCAGGGATTTTTCTGGGCTATACGGCAGGATATGGATGCAACATTTTACGCTGATTATTTTGCGAACAGAGGCATAGGGAAAGGGATCAATTACAGGTACATAGCCGATCCTGAAACATATGGCGAACTATGGATGTACCATATAAAAGACTCGATCCTTCGCAGAGATTTTATTGAGTTCAAGTCATATCAAAACCAGAAATTGCCGCACGATATGACGGCATACCTGAAAGTGCATTTTGTCAATAAGTTTGATTATTATGATGTCCTTGAGACAACGTCATCGAAAAGAATCGGGATGTCCATAGCAAGATCAGAGCCATTTGGATTTGCATCAGAGGAAAGAGTGCAGAAGTATCTTGAATCAAACCTTCATATAACAAAGCCTCTTTCTGATCCTGACGGGAGAATTTATTTGCTGGGACAATACAGGGAAAGCCTGGAAGGAAGTTCTGCCGCAATCCCGCAGAGCCTACCTGAGGCAGGATTGATTTTCAACACGATAAATTTCGGCAGGGCATCTTTTAATTTCTCATCAGCAGCAACAAATTTCTGGAAAAAAGACGGCCAGCAGGGGCAACGGCTTGATATCAATCCCAACTTCTATCTCAGCCTCGGCAGAACCATAAATTTTACGCAGAAAATAGGCCTGAGAGAAACCCTTTATTTCCTTAAAGACCCGGCGCAGAACACCAACCGTAATCTGTTTGAATCAACCTCAGAGCTGACGACAAGATTATTAAAGAGATACAATTCGTTCATTCATTTCGTCGAGCCGAAAATTGCCTACACTTATATCCCGTCATCAAATCAGGCCGGTCTGCCAAATTTTGATTCTGCAGACTCCATCATAAGGACGAGCGATTTGATCTATTCATTAACTAACAGATTCATCAGTTATCGTCCGGGTATTTTTGAAAGCAAGGCAAGACTTTCCCAGCGTTACAATCTGATCGGACATGACAAGCCCTTCTCCCCTGTCCAGATGGAAGCAAGCCTGGCAGTGAGGAACCTTAGCCTGAGCGCCAACGCATTATACAATGTATACAGCAAGCGAATCACCGAGACCATAGACTCGGCGACCTTCTCCGGACATAAAGGCTTCATCGGGGTCGGAAAAAATTTCAGGCTCTCAACATCCCTCGATCAGTACTCCCTGGAAGGCGGGCTCAATAAGCCGATAAAGATTTTAGGAAGGGCGCTTCCAATTGATGTCTCCGCAAAAATATGGTATGATGTTAACGGGCATGGCGTTCAGGAACTGAATGTCAGGTCAACCTATTCAGGGCAGTGCTTCGGCCTGACCGTTATGTATACACGAAAACCTTATGAATATCAGGTAATGTTCGGCATTGAGCTCAAGGGGTTCGGCTCGGTACGGATAGGGTAAATAAAATGTAAAATTCAAAAAATAAAAAATCAAA
>JACQXH010000005.1 GCA_016208845.1 Nitrospirota bacterium
TACCAGTCAGGACTTTTCTGATATTTCCCCGCTCCATCAGGCTGAAAACCATAATCGGCATGTTATTGTCCATACAAAGCGATATGGCTGTAGAATCCATGACCTTCAGCCCTTTCTTAAGGACATCTATATAGCTGATTTGTGGATATTTTTTTGCGGCAGGGTCTTTCAGGGGATCGCTGCTGTAGACGCCATTGACCCTTGTTGCCTTCATTATTACCTGAGCCCCGATCTCCACCGCCCTCAGGGCTGCTGCCGTATCTGTAGTGAAATAAGGGTTGCCTGTTCCGCTTGCAAAAATAACTACCCTGCCTTTTTGAATATGTTTCATGGCCACTCTCCTGATATATGGCTCGGCAAGCTCCCGCATCTCGATGGCTGATAAAACTCTTGTCTCTACTCCGCGATGCTCAAGCGCATTCTGCAGGGCCAGGGCATTAAGGACGGTTGCCAGCATCCCCATATAATCAGCGGTGGTCCTCTCCATGCCTTCAGCGCTCGCCTCGAGGCCCCGGAATATATTGCCGCCGCCGATCACGATAGCAAGCTGGATGCCCATACCATAGATCTCTTCAATCTCCCGTGATATCAACTGAAGGATCTTCTGGTCGATCCCAAAGCCCTTATCTCCCATAAGGGCTTCTCCGCTTATCTTGATAAGGACCCTGTTATATTTAGGTTTCATTAGAGAATTGCTTCTCGCCAAGCTGAAATCTCGCAAAGCGTTTAACAGCGATATTCTCACCCAGCTTTGCTACTGTGTCCGTAATGATATCTTTGATCTTCTTTTTCTGCTCAGGATCTTTTATGAAGATCTGTTCGAGCAGGCAGTTGTCAGTATAATATTTTTCAAGCTTTCCCTCTACTATCTTTTCAACTATCTGCGGGGGCTTGTTCGTTATTTGCGAGGCATAAATGCTTTTTTCTTTTTCTATGATCGACGGAGACACATCTTCCCTTCTGAGGAAAGCAGGATTTGCAGCAGCTATGTGCATGGCTATGTCCTTGACAAGTCCGCGGAAATCCTCGGTCTTTGCCACAAAATCAGTTTCACAATTCACCTCTACAAGAACCCCTATTTTATCCATGTGTATATAGGAGCCTATCACGCCCTCAGAGGCCTCTCTTCCCGCCTTCTTCGCAGCCATTGCAAGCCCTCTTTGTCTTAATATATCCACTGCCTTCTCAAGGCTTCCTTCTGCTTCAGAAAGTGCCCTCTTACAATCCATTAGTCCTGCGCCTGTCTGCTCGCGCAGCTCTTTGACGCTCGTTGAGGAAATATTCATTGTGTAATTTCCTCCTGTATCTCTTCTGCCGCTATTTTTTCCTCTATAGCCTCTTTTTCAACAGAAGCCTGAAGCTTCTTGTCCCTAATGCTCCTGCCTTCAATAACTGCTTCAGACATCTTAGATGTCACCAGCTTGATGGCCCTTATTGCATCATCATTGCCGGGGATGATATGGTCCACTTCGTCAGGGTCGCAGTTGGTATCAACGACAGCAACAACCGGGATTGAGAGTTTCCGCGCCTCTGCAACTGCTATCTTTTCTTTTTTAGGGTCCACAATAAAAACCGCTCCGGGCAATTTACTCATGTCTTTTATGCCGCTGAGATTTTTTTCAAGACGCAATCTCTCTACTTCCAGCTTGGACACCTCTCTTTTAGGCAGGAGGTCATAAGTGCCGTCTTCTTTCATTTTCTCGATCTTTTTTAATTTCTCGATGCTCTGCTTAATTGTCTTGAAATTTGTAAGTATGCCGCCAAGCCAGCGCTGATTCACAAAAAACGCCTGCGAGCGTTTGGACTCCTCAGCAACCACGTCCTGCGCCTGCTTCTTTGTGCCGACAAAAAGGACGGGCTCCCCGTTCGCGGAAACATTCTTGATAAAATTATAGGCGTCATCCAGCATCTTTGCGGTCTTCTGAAGGTCGATGATATGGATGCCGTTGCGCTCACCGAAAATATACCTCCTCATCTTCGGATTCCAGCGCTTTACCTGGTGCCCAAAATGGACCCCTGACTCCAGCAGCTCTTTCATTGTTACAACCATAAGTCCTCCTTAGTTTTTTCCTCCGTCCTTTCTCTCTGAATCCCGACACTTCAGGACACTGCCAAAGAGAAGATTAGATGGACGTGTGTTTTATGCAGCAAGATTCAAAAAGCTCTCTAACTACTATCAGGTATAGACTATCATATCATATAGCCGCATTTCAATAATTTTTTTATGAATAACCCCCGATAGACCCAAAAATTCTTTCATGGAATCTTGTCAGGAATATCTGTATAATAAAAAAACTATGCAAATAGACAGAAGAAAGAACGCAAGGAACAAGGTCGAAATCGCCTCAGAACTGCATCTGCCCGATAAAACTGTCTTCCGGGGGAAAATACAAAATGTCAGTTTCAGCGGAGCATATTTCATATGCAATAGACCTGACAATATCAGTGTCGGCACCGCATGCATCCTGAGGCTTATCCTTCAGGCCGGCCGGGATGCCCGTCAGATCCAGATAAATTGCATGGTTGTGCGCAAAGATGATAAAGGGGCAGGAATAAAATTTGTCAGCGTGGACCTTGACGGTTATCAGCAGTTTAAGAATTTCATGGTTTACAATTCCCCTGATCCGAATACCTTGCTGGAAGAGCTCGAAAAAAATCCGGGGCTTGAGATACGTAAATAATTATTCTCCCTTACCTATTCTTTCATTAGCTTTCCTAAAATCACTTTTAATAAAGGATAAAAGACGGCCGCCTGTTTCAGCATCTTTCTCAAAAATATTGTTTATCTCATCAGGATCATTTCTCAGATTAAAAAGCAATGATTTATTGTCCTTGAGATAATATATTAGCTTATAATCACCCTCCCATACAGCAAATGTACCCTCCATGATCTTATGTCTATTACGCATGATCCCCTCGATGTGCATAGAGAGGGAATATCTTGATGGAAGTTCTTTGCCTCGCATTAACGGTATTAGCGACCGTCCCTCCATCCAAGAGGCGACAGGTATATCAGCCAATTCAAGAATCGTAGGAGGTATATCTACCTGCTGAACCATGTTCAAAGCTCTCTCCATGGTCAGCCGATAAAATAACAACTGTATTTTTTAATCTGTTTGTTTTTGATACTTGTGAGACAAAATCTTCAAACTTTTTATCACAATATCTGATGAACTCGTCATATCTGGCCCTGTATATCTCACGGTCTTCTTCGTTACAAATCCTCTCATCCGACAATTTCCCGGCCGACAGATCATTCGTCCTGAGTCTTTGTGAGGGGTCAAACATCCCCATATAAGGTTCAGGCGCAATATAAGGATCATGGGGCGGCAAAATATGCAGCCATGCAAAAAAAGGCTCTATTGAATTGTCATTAACTATTTCCAGTAACTTACTGAAAATAATTCCCGGCGGATATTCTGTCATAGATACTTCCCGGCGAGTCAGAGAAAGTATTTTTTTAGTAATAAAACCTTGACTCTCAAATATATTATATATACGGAATTTACTGCCAAATAACTTGAATAGGTGTTTATCAATAGTACCGTCCAAAGAAAGCGGTTCCATGAAATAACTGGCATTAGGAGCTGTATCAAAGCTCTTGGAAATACCAAACGTTTCAACTGAAGCAAGATGATTTTGAACTAGTGCAATATTATAGTATCCGCTGTTTTTAAGCAGTAAGGGCAAATTTTCCTTTGCCCCATTGATAACACCGTGAGCCCTGTAAAGCTGGTGGGTCCAAACTCTTTTCCCTGTCATTAAACTGGCAGTTGTCGGGCGGGTATAATCCGACGAGGCCTCGGCCATTGTAAATATTGATGCATTCTTTGCCCATTTACTGATAAAAGGTGTTGTTTCTCTGCGATAACCATATAGGGACATATCTCTTGCTGTAAGTGCATCAAAGGTCACAAGGATAATATTAAACCAGGTATAATATGCTATGGAAGGCACCGATAATACTAAATAGACGCCGAATAGCCATACCAGCGGTGCAATCCGTTCCTGAATAACATCTACGCATCGTTCAACCGTATTACTATGTAATAATCGCGTAATAAATCCTGATACGACAGCAAGACACATAAATACTATAAGTTTTATATGTACTGATGTCGTAACATCAGGCCATATCAGTTTCTTGAATTTCCAGGTAAACAACCCGATTAAAATAAAAATACCCGCAAATAATAATAGCTCCCCAATCTTGATTTTCAAGTCAACGCGCCGGAAGGGCCACATTGTTGCCCTCAATAAAGCCGGCAACCATAACAACAGAGCGGTCACTGCTGCAATAATAGTCCATAAAATCGACGCGAGGGAAATGCTTAGCAGGAAATCAGTGAACGATCCATACTCCCTGAATCCATCCCAAATATAAAAAGCATGTCCCATCAAGTAAAGAGAAAAGACCACAAAATTAATACGAAATACCTGCCAATACGATGAAACAATAAATGCCGTGAGCCCGGTGTATTTCTTCATTTTTCCTGCCTTTGATACTGCTTATTCTCATCCAGGATCAGATTGAGCAAACCTCTTTCATCAGCAAAATGAGATAGGTTAAACCGATACTTAATTTGTTATTGGATATATTTTATTGTCAAATGGTTGAAAATCCTGCAGCTCGCTCTCGGTCTTACAGGTATTTCTGACTATTTCAGGATATAGATATTTTATTCTCTCCATGATCAGTTTTCCTGATGCTGCATCTACAAGCCCGTTAGAAACTAAAGTATTAAAAAGGTGAGTCCCCTGCTCTTTTAAATTATATTTTATGAAATATGGATAAAATGCCACGTAAATACCTATGCTTCTCCTTAAACTGATATATTTGCCATAAACCGAATCTGAAGACGTATATTGATCTTTGAAGATCAGGCCATTGTTTAAAATAAACAATATAAAAATAAAATATAAAGAATAGCGTAATGGTTTCATGAGAGGAAATTTACAACTAACTTCTCCAATCATAGATAAAACAATAAAAAAACTCGACGCGAAAACTCCTCCCATTCCAAGGGCAGTTACGTTCATAATTCGGCCGTCCGGGAAAAATAACATCGGCAATCCGGAGATCAGTAAAAACAAAAAAGAATATGAGAAAAATTTGACTAAACTTTCTTTCTGATCGAGACCTGGTGATACATTAAACCGTGTTTTTGACTTTTCTTCTATAAAAGCCGGCAATCCTGTGAATTGCTCATTTTTATTAGAGGCTGTTTTGCGATTATTCCAAATGATCGCAATTAAAATATATAACCCTGTTGAATATGAGATTAAAAAGCCTTCAAAACCGATTGGCCGCAATTGAAATAATCCCGGAATATCATTGATATGTGTCACTAACCAATACGTTGGCAATAAAAAGACAGAAAAAACAATAAATAGTAATTTCCTGTTTATCGTCTTAAATGATATCAACACGTTTTTTAAGGCTATAAAAAATAAACATGCCATTCCGATATAAAGTAAAATATGCCATGGCCCTAAAGATATATAATGAGTAAACAATGAAATCTTGCCGATGAAAGTAATATAATTCCATAAATATTCCTCTATCCCTGAATAATTATCAGGAGTGATGCCCTGAGCGCCCCATTTCCGCAGGATTATGAATCTTATCGCAAGGTATATTATGAAGATGACCATATGCCAGCCGGCTAATGATAAATATTTTCTATAATTATGTTTTCCATAGAAAATAATAGTCAAAATTGATATGAAGAAAATAGGAGCGTATGTTTCTTTGGTCAGATATGCCCAGGCGGCAAAAAAACAGTGAGAAAATAACATTAACTAGTGCCACAGAGTCTCTTTGAGTGAGCAAACGGAAAAAAAGAAAAGCAGTGACAGTCTGTAAGACCTGCAAAGCGATCATCATCGCATGGAGCTTAAAAGAATTAAAACCGCAGATTGAATATGCAGCATGGAACATCACCTGAAACATAGGGCGATATGCATGAACCGAAGATTCCATTAACGCTGCTGTGCTTTTATAAAAACCTTTAATCAAATCTTCAAATGAATATGCCCTGAAAGCATTATAATCGTCCCAGAAAATGTCTAATTTAAGCGATTCACGTTGAAAATAGCCAATTATTAAAACAATGATTAGGATAGAAAAAATAATTTTAAGTTTTTCTTTTAATATCATTGGAAAAATTTCAAGGCAAGATAATCGTTAATATTTAGCTTAAGCCTCTGAAGAAATACATTAAGTTAATAGCATATAAAATGACATCATAAATTACAATAGTAGTAAGAAACGATTCATTGGGGGCCATAATGGAGAAAAAATCTGTCTCAGGATGCAATCCTTCGAAAAAAAAACACGGAAGCCGATTTAAACGGCTTCCGTGTCGGTAAAGCAATAATCTCTCTATCTGGAAAGCAGCCCAGAGACTATTTTATATCAATGGAACGATCAGCAGCGCAACAATGTTGATGACCTTGATCATCGGGTTGATTGCCGGGCCTGCCGTGTCCTTGTACGGGTCACCAACTGTGTCACCCGTGACAGAGGCCTTATGCCCATCGCTTCCCTTTTTGTGCAGCTTCCCGGCGTCGTCTGTAACGCCGTCTTCAAATGATTTCTTGGCATTGTCCCAAGCGCCGCCGCCTGAGGTCATGGCGATAGCCTGGAAGAGTCCGGTCAGGATACTTCCGATAAGAACTCCTCCGAGTGCTTCCCTGCCCAGGAGAAGACCAACTGCGATAGGAACCACCACCGGGATAAGCGCAGGGACCATCATCTGCTTGATAGCGCCTTTTGTGACGATGTCAACGCATTTTCCGTATTCCGGCTTTGCCTTATATTCCATGATTCCCTTGATCTCACGGAACTGTCTTCTGACCTCTTCAACAATGCTGCCTGCCGCCTTTCCAACGGCCTCCATAAGGAGTGATCCGAAATAGTAAGGGAGCAGCCCGCCGATAAAGAGACCGGCCAGAACCATCGGGTTTGAAAGGTCAAACAGGATCGGCGTGGAGAACGACCGCGAGTATTCTGCAAAAAGAACAAGGGCTGCAAGGCCTGCTGAACCTATTGCATAACCCTTTGTAACATGATGTTACGTATCTCTTCAGGCAGTCCTGACATTTCTGCGATACCGCCAGCATTGTCTGTTATCGGGCCGTATGAGTCTATCGCAACCACAATTCCTGTCATGGAAAGCATTGAGACCGCTGACAGGGCGATAGCAAAAAGACCGCCAGCTGCATCACCTGCAAAGCCGCCGCCTAAATAATAGGCGCCTAAGATTGAGGCAACGATAACTATAACAGGCGCAGCAGTTGACTTCATGCTGACCGCGAGGCCGGCGATCACGTTCGTGCCGTGACCGGTCAGGCTGGCCTTTGCAATGTGTTTCACCGGGCCATACTCCTTTGCGGTGAAATACTCTGTAATAATCACGATCAGGCCTGTCAATAAAAGGCCGATCAAAGACATAAGGAAAACGTTCATTTGTGTAAATGACGGATGAGCAGCTAACGACGCCTGTGCTGACGGGTCTTTCAGGAACTCACCTGTAACGATATAAAATACTATTGCCGCGAGAATTCCTGCAACGGCAAGCCCCTTATACAGGGCGCCCATGATATACTGGTTCTTGCCGAGTTTTACGGCAAAGGTTCCGATAATGGATGCGATGATCGATATTCCGCCAAGCAGCATCGGGAATTCCACCCATGGGCTCTCAGCTCCAAAAACTGTCTTTGCAAGAAGCATTGCCGCAACCAGTGTAACAGTGTATGTCTCATAAAGGTCTGCTGCCATGCCTGCGCAGTCGCCGACGTTGTCGCCGACGTTATCAGCTATAACTGCAGGGTTTCTGGGGTCGTCCTCAGGAATACCTGCTTCGACCTTACCGACGAGGTCAGCGCCCACGTCTGCGGCCTTTGTATAGATACCGCCTGCAATACGCGCGAACACGCTCATAAGT
>JACQXH010000181.1 GCA_016208845.1 Nitrospirota bacterium
GCGCCTCCTCTATTGTCATCTTGACAAAGGAGGGACATTTATAAAATACCTCCTCAGTCCCCAGGCTTACAAGGAGATTGACCTTTCTTTCAGAAGACTGGCCTGACAGGGGCCTCTGGGCGATGATTATGTTCTTTGCAACAGTGCCTGAATGGACACTGGTAATTTTACCGATCTCCAGACCTCCGCTCTCAAGCGTCAGCTTCACATCGTTGAGGTCCATCCCCTCAAGATATGGGATAACCATCTCAGGAGCCCCCCTGCTCACAAAAACCTTAACAGTGCTTCCTTTTTTTATATTGTCGCCCTCTATAACATCCTGTTTGATAATATGACCCTCAGGTATTATTGTGTCATACTCTTCGCCCTGTACAGACATGGACAATCCCTTTTCATCCAGAAGCTTTGCTGCCTCTGACAGGCTTTTACCCTCAAGAAACGGCGCTTTAACGGTCTTCTCCATGCTGACTAATTTAAAAACCAGAAAGGCCCCTATAAATCCTGCTGAGGCAAAACCCAGAAAATAGAATGCGAGTTTGAAAATTTTCCTGATCATCTTATTTACCATTGCCGGCGAAAAAATTGAGAGCGTCTTTAACTTTTTCTATATCTACGTTGGTGTTAAAACACGGCCCATAAGGCCTTTCATTGATAATACCCAGGATCGGGATGGGATATGTGTCCATGATCCCGCTTGAAAGGTCCCTTTCACAGGCAACAGCCACGATAGCCTCTGGTTTTGCGTCAACAACTATCCTCCTCGCTATCGTACCGCCTGTAGCGACAAAAAGACTTAGCCCCCTTTCATTGGCAAGGTCGATAAAATCCTTTATTTCACACTTGCCGCAGCTCTCGCAATTATAAACATTGTACGTTATCTTTATGCTGCACTCACTGCGCTGAATACAGTGAGGAAGCAGGATAAGAAGCTTTCTGGCGCGAATGTCCCCTGACCTTCTGACAAGGCTGTTATTGATATTTATGACAAGGCGCAATAACTTGTCCTTCTTTATCCTGAAAATGCCTCCGAGGATAAGAAGCAGGGGGAAACCCGCTTTTACAAATACTCCTCTTATAAATGTATTTTTCATAAAAATGTTTGCATAATAATGTGGATACCGGATTAATTTGTCACTCCGGTCGGCTCGACTTAACTTTGATCCGCATCGGGCTTGTCCGGAGTCGCTATAGAGAAAGTCGGTACGACTCGTTCCGAGATTCCCGATCCCAAAGCTTCGGGAGGAATGACATAATGGCCGATGTCAATACTATTATATCTTATGAAACCTCATCCCTTCCTTTAACTTTCTTCCCTGCAAATAGGACTTGACGGGCATAATCGCCTTTCCGGACGGCTGAACTTCATGTATGGAAAGCAGCTGACTGCCGGTGCCGACAACCAATTCATCCTTTGTAATTCTTTCAATAACCCCTGCCTTGCCCTTACCATATACAGATGCAGAACTTAATATTTTAATCCTTTCATTGTCAATAAAACTATAGGCTCCCGGCCAGGGATTCATCCCTCTTATGAAATTGTTCAATTCTCCTGCTGATCTGGACCAATCAATAAGCCCGTCTGTTTTTTTTAACATCGGGGCATATGAGGCATCACCCTCCTGAGGAACGGGCTTCAACGCCCCTCCTTCCAGGCCGCTTATTGCCCGCAGTAATGCGCCGGCTCCTATATCTGACAGCTTAAGAGAAAGAGTTCCTGCAGTATCATCATCAGATATTGCTGCTTCTTCTTTCATCAGCACAGGGCCGGTATCCATTCCCTCGTCCATAAGCATTATGGTTATGCCCGTTTTACTATCGCCATTAATGACAGCCCTGTTGACAGGCGCGGCCCCGCGATATTGTGGAAGAAGAGATGCATGAACATTGATACACCCGAACTCAGGCAGGCGTATTATCTCGGGGGGCAGGATTTGTCCGTAGGCCGCAACAGCTACAAGTGAAGGGGCAAGAAACTCCAACTCCTGAATGAAGGCGGTTTCTTTTACTTTTTCAGGCTGGAGCACCTTGATGCCTCTTTTTTCTGCCTCTGCCTTGACCGGGCCCGCCAATATGTGCCGTCCTCTGCCGCTCTGTTTGTCAGGCTGAGTAACTACTGCCATTACATTTTTACCTGAATCAATAAGTGCTGTTAAGGAAGGCACGGCAAATTCAGGGGTGCCGAAAAAAATGATTTTCATTGGATGACTCATAGGGGTGGCTGATGCGGTTATTTCTTTCCTGCAAGGCTAAACCGCTTCTTGAACAGCTCTTTCTTGAGACGTCCTATCCTGTCAATAAGCAATATGCCATTAAGATGGTCTATTTCATGCTGAAGCGCTCTTGACAAAAGGCCTTCGCCCTCTATTTCAATTGACTTACCGGCCCTGTCAAGGCCGGCCACTCTTACCTTTTCTGCTCTTTTCAAAACTGTTGTATATCCCGGAACGCTGAGACAACCCTCTTCATTTGCTATTTCGCCCTCTTTACTGGTAATCGTCGGGTTTGCTATGACTATCAATGGATACTGCTCTTCCCTGCTGCTTACATCAATAACCAGAACCTGTTTTGAAACCCCGACCTGATTTGCCGCAAGGCCTACACCCGGCGCCGCGTACATCGTTTCTATCATATCATCAATCAGCCTCTGGAGGGCAGAGTTGAAATCTCTGACAGGAGCGGTCTTTTCCCTCAATATCTTTTCAGGATATTTCCTGATTTCAAGAACAGCCATGATTTTATTAAAACAATTTCATGCAAAAATAACAAGGGTTCAGCATACAGGAATCTATCGGCATGCTTCACTAAAATGATGGAAATACAGAATGTTAATCCAAATAATGAAATAACCACAGAGGACACAGAGAAACCTTTGGGAATTAAAGAGATTGGGAGTTAACAAGATTATCTCTGCATTCTCTGTGGTTTCCTGAAGTATATTTTCCAGGTTAATCAGAAATATTATATAATAAGGGTGAAGACAGTACGATTCTTAAAATAAAACTGAAATAATCGGTCGTTCATATATGATAATCCACAATAACATTATCAACCTTCACGGATTAAACTAATGGAAATAATTCATCAGCTTTTTTATCGCAACCTGGACGTTGTGTTTTTTGTTTATGGCTTTGCATTTGTCACAATGGGTGTGACCGTCCTGGTTCAGCCGAAAAAGGGAAGCGAGTTCAAGATCGCAAATATCCTGTGGCTTCTGGCCGCGTTCGGAATTGTACACGGATTGAATGAGCTCCTGGACATGTGGGCTATTATCAGGAGCAGACAGCATGTCCTTGATATAGCCCGGTGGTTCATGCTTGTCATCTCTTATTTTTTCCTGTTCGAATTCGGAAGGCGGCTCTTCCGTCTGAGCATCCCTAAAGCCCCTGTCTGGCAGAAAAAAATTGCAGCATTGCTCGCGTGGTGGCTGCTGCCTCTTATCGGCAGTATCATCTTTATCGGCAGTTTTGCATCCCATGACTTCTGGAAAGTAGGAAGTATCCTGACAAGGTACCTTCTGGGCCTGCCCGGCGGTTTTTTGATAGGATTCGGGTTCTATTTGTATTACAGACATGAGGAAGCGATCTTAAAAAATTTAAAGGTAAAAAAATATTTTTTACTCGGGGGCGTGCCCTTTCTGATTTATGGCATGTTAGGCGGTCTGGTCGTTCCAAAAGGAGATTTTTTCCCGGCCAACTGGCTTAATACAGACTCTTTCTTATTGACAGTAAAGATCCCCGTACAGGTCTTCAGGGCCGTCTGCGCTATCCTTGCTACATGGGCCATCAGCGGAATGCTCAAGATATTCAACTGGGAAATAAGGAACAAACTTCAGGAGGCCCAGATCATCTTAAAACAACAGCTGAAAGAATCTGAAGAGAGGTATATGGAAATTGTAGAGGGCTCTTCAGACATAATTCACACGATAGATACAGACGGCTGTCTGATCTGCACAAATAAACAGGGATGCGGACTTCTCGGTTTTTCACAGAGTGAAATTATGGGTCTGCACATAAAAGAAATATGCGGAGAGGCTACATGGAAACAAATAGAAAAAGGCTTCGGTAAGCTCGAACGTGAAGGCTCGGTCTTTATAGACAGCGGGCAGCTTCTCAAGAAATCAGGAGAGGTCCTTAATGTCGCGATCCATTCTCAGGCCATGTACGATGATAAAAAAAATCTTTATGGGGCGAGACTGACTATCAGGGACATTACTGAGCGGAGAAAGGCAGAGGAGGCCCTGCGGGAAAGCGAAGAGAGGTACCGCGTACTGTTTGAAGAATCCAGGGACGCGATATATATTACTTCGCGTGACGGCGCATTTATCGATATCAACAAATCAGCGCTGGAGCTTTTTGGTTATACAAAAGCTGAAATTATTTCACTGAGCACAAGCGAGATATACGCCAATCCTCAGGACCGGAACAGATTCCAGAACGCAATAGAAACCATAGGCTTTGTCAGGGATTTCCCGATGAAATTCAGGAGGAAAGGCGGGACTGAGAGAGACTGCCTTATCACCTCTACCATACGCAGGGACAACAACGGAAGGATCATTGGATATCAGGGCATTATCCGTGACGTGACAGATGTCAAGAAAAAGGAAGAGGAGCTCATGAAGATCGAAAAACTCGAATCCGTCGGGATCCTGGCCGGAGGCATCGCCCACGATTTCAATAATATTCTCACAAATATCGTAGGCAATATTTCCCTTGCAAAGATGCTCGTAAATTCTGATATGAACTTGACTGAGATATTGTCTGCAGCGGAAAAGGCCTGTCAGCATGCGAAGGACCTGACAAAGCAGCTGCTTACATTTTCCAAGGGCGGAGCCCCTATCAAGAAAATAACCGCTATTACAGAACTCCTGAAAGATTCAGCGGGCTTTTCATCAAGGGGCTCTAACATTAAATGCGACTTCTCAATACCGGATGATCTGTGGCCTGTTGAAATAGACGAAGGCCAGATAAGTCAGGTTATAAATAATCTGGTGATAAATGCCAATCAGGCCATGCCCAAAGGCGGAACAATTCACGTACAGGCTGAGAATATAGTTGTCGGGGTGAATAGCACTCTGCCTTTGCCGAACGGCGACTATATAAAAATAAGCGTTAAAGATGAGGGCGTAGGGATACCGGAAGAAGATCTCCCGAAAATATTTGACCCTTATTTCACGACAAAACAGCAGGGAAGCGGTCTTGGTCTTACCACTACATATTCAATTATCAATAACCATGACGGTTATATCAGCGTAGAATCAGAGGTATATGCAGGGACCACATTCCATATTTATCTGCCTGCCGTCAGAGAAAAACTTGTTGAAACAAATAAAGAATCCGACAAAATAATCAGGGGCGAAGGCAAGATATTACTCATGGAAGATGAGGCCTCTATACGTCAGACCGTCAGCAAGGTATTAAAGCAGATTGGTTATACGGTCGAGACCGCAAAAAATGGCGAAGAGACCATTAAGCAATACACAGATGCAATGGGATCAGAACTGCCTTTTGACATAGTCATGATGGACCTTACTATTCGCGGCGGCATGGGTGGAAAAGAAACCATACAGGAGCTGCTGAGAATTGACCCTGAGGTAAAAGCGATAGTATCAAGCGGATACTCCAATGACCCGATCATGGCTGACTTTAAAAAATATGGTTTCAGCGGCGTCATCACCAAGCCCTATGAGATCGAGGAATTAAGTGATCTGCTGAACAATGTGACCAAGAAAACAACTTCCAGGATGAATTAAATATCTCAAATGAAATTATTTAACTGGCAGACTATATTTGGATTAATGCTTATCGCGCTTTCCGCGGCAGTATATTTCATCCATTATCTCATTTTTAGAGACGCCTACCATATTTTTTACTATATGATAAGCGACTTTGCTTTTGTCTTTATTGAAGTCCTGTTGGTTACACTTGTTATTCACGGGGTATTGTCAATGCGGGAAAAACGCGCTCTTTTAGAAAAACTTAACATGATCATCGGCGTCTTTTTCAGCGAAACCGGAACAGCCCTTTTAACGTATCTTTCAGACTGTGACCCCCGGCTGGATAGAATAAAGGCTGAACTCCTTGTAACCAATAACTGGTCGGATAAAGACTTTTCTGCAGTCAGCCAAAACCTTAAGGGTTATCCTTTTGAAGTTGACATGAAAAAGATAAACCTTGAGCATTTACGGGATTTCCTCACCGGGAAGCGGGATTTCCTGGTGCGTCTGCTTGAGAACCCTAATCTGCTTGAGCATGAATCATTCACTGAATTCCTTTGGGCAGTGTTTCATCTCACTGAAGAACTAAATTCAAGAAAAGACCTGGGACAGCTCCCGGCTACTGATTACAGCCACCTTTCCGGAGATATAAAGAGGGCCTACTCTTCCCTGGTCCGTGAATGGTTAAGCTACATGGAGCATTTGAAGGACAATTATCCTTATCTTTTTTCGCTTGCCATAAGGACAAATCCGTTTGATGAAAATGCATCGCCGATAGTAAAATGATGCATAAACCTGAATGTGAAGAACCCTGCAGCAAAGACCGTAGGGCGTCCATTATTTGAATGTTTTTTTTTCTGTCATTTCGGACAATCCGGAATGACAGAAATTCAGAGCTGTGGCATAGACCACGAGGAGTAATAATCATGAAATACGGCCAAAAGAAAATTACAAAAGTCAGACTCGAAAAATGGCCCAATCCCCACCCTGAACGGGATTATAATATCGAGATAAGTTTTCCTGAGTTTACCTGCGTGTGCCCGCGCTCAGGCTATCCTGACTTCGCCATAATAAAAGTCACTTATATCCCTGATAAATATATAGTCGAATTGAAATCGCTCAAGCTCTATCTTAATAAATTCAGGAATGAGCCTGTATCACACGAAGCAGCAACGAACAAGATATTTATCGACCTGAAAAAGCTTCTCAAACCGCGCTTTCTTGAAGTCACCGGTGATTTCAATCCCCGGGGGAATGTAAAGACAGTCATCAGGGTGGCCATGTAATATGCAATTTAGAATTGATATAACGGGGAATATCCCTTTAACGGATTTATTTGTTCTGTTAATGAAACAGGTCGGAATCGACTCGTATCGAGATGTTTCATAAAACAAATACCCCGGAGACGGACAGGATGTCCGGCGAGAATGAGGGAAAAGGATATTCCCCGTTATATCTGATACAGATCGTACATCACTTTCCCTTTTTCATACTCACAAACTTCATCCATGCAGAATATTCATGTTCAAAATTGTCACTGAACACGCCCTGTCCCATGTTCCTCCTGATATCCTCCTCGCCCCAGAAGCGCACCTCATCGATCTCCTCCCTGCTAAACCTGATCTCTGAGTCATAAATACAGGAATGGGTATATACAAGCTCGGTCTCATACGGATTCGAGTGAATGTACGTGTACAGGATTTCCGGTTCACAAGACGTGACCCCGAGTTCTTCCTCCATCTCACGGTTCAATGCCTCAATAATGGTCTCGCCGGCATCGATGTGCCCTCCGACCGATGTATCCCATTTCCCAGGCGCAACGTCTTTATTCATCGACCTCTTTTGAAGCAGAAGGCTGCCGGCGCTGTTAAACACAAGGACGTGGACCACCCTGTGCATCATGGACGGATCTCCGTGTATCACAGACCGCGGAAGGGTCTTGATCACCTCGCCCTCTTCATTTACAACATCTAAATTTTCTTCAGCTTCTGACATATAATCCTATAAAATAAGTTTAGCCACAGATTTACGCGGATTGACGCGGATTATTTTTATGAGTTAGGAATAAGTAAAATTACATATTTCGGGTAACATATTAAGTGAACTTGTTTTCCATCTTCTCTATGCTTGCCTGCCGATAGGCAGATCCGCGCTAATCCGCGTAAATCCGTGGCAAATTGCCGTTTTAGAATAATTACTCTGCAAATGATCTGCACTCTATTGAAAATATTATAGACAATTGATATATTCCTTGCATGAAGACAGCCCTCACTATCGGCGGCTCCGACCCTACCGGCGGCGCAGGCATCCAGGCAGACCTGAAGACATTTAAGTCCTTTGGTGTCTACGGCCTGTGCATACCTTCCGCCCTCACTGCTCAGAATACAACAGGTGTTTTTGAGATTCACGACCTGCCTCCGGGCTTTTTTTTGCAGCAGCTTGAGACACTCTTGAGCGATATCCGTCCTGATTCATCAAAGACCGGCATGTTAAGCAATATTGTCGTAGTTGAAATTGTTGTCAGGACGATAAATAAATACTCATTGAAAAACCTTGTCATTGATCCTGTGACAATATCTTCTACCGGCGTTCCGCTTATTAAAGGCAAGGCATTAGACTTTATAATAAGTCATTTATTCCCCCTCGCAAAGACAATAACGCCAAACATCCATGAAGCATCGCTTATAACAGGAATGAACATCGCTGACGAAGTAGATATGAAAAAAGCAGCGGTTAAGCTTATAGGATTAGGGCCTGAAACAGTGATAATAACCGGCGGTCATCTCCATGGGAAAACTGCCGACCTCTTCTTTGACGGCAGTGAATTCATATCCCTGCACAGAGATAAGTTTGAAGGAGAATACCACGGCACAGGATGCGTTTTTTCATCAGCCATAACGGCCGGCCTTGCGCTCGGCCTTGATATAAAAGAAGCGGCGGTCAAGGCAAATGAGTTTGTATGGAATGCGATAAGGTCGGCTATTTCCATCGGTAAAGGCATGAAGGTTCCGGATATTTAATCCTAACAAAAACATTTGGCCCTGCCTACCGGACAGGCAGGCACAGATTAACACAGATTAGCCTGTGGGCAGGAAGGCACATATTATTGACGTTGCTTTACTTTTTATGATAAAGTAAAGCAACGAAAGGGGGTGTTTTTATGCAAACAGTGAAACTTAGCTCAAAAAACCAGATAGTCATTCCCAAAGAGGCAAGAGAGGCCATGAAGCTTAAAGGACAAGATGAGCTTCTCGTTGTTGTTAAGGGAAATGTTACTGTAATCATGCCCAAACCAAAAAGCTATAGAGACTCCCTTTCAGGCTCCGGAAAAGGCATATATGCAAAATCATATCTTCATAAGGAACGAAAGTCTTGGTGAAATATAGCCCGGAGAGCTTCTTTAAAAAACATCATAAGGTTTATCTTGATACAAGCGTTTTCATATATTTTGTTGAGCAGCATTCACGCTATTATGATTGTTGCGGGTCAATTTTCAAGAACATAGAAGATGGCCGTATTGAGGCGTCAACATCTACTCTTACGCTTCTCGAACTCCTCGTACAGCCCTACAGACTAAAGAAAGACGACCTTGTCCTTAAGTTCTATTCACTGTTTACAACTTATCCGCATCTCTCATGGATTGAATTATCGCTTAACATTTCAGACCTTGCAGCAAGACTAAGGGCAGAACACAATTTAAAGACCCCTGACGCCATCCAGATCGCATCAGCTGTATCTGACAGCACAACTGGCTTTATCTGCAACGACAGGACGTTCCAAAAAATAAAAGACATTGAATGTCTGATAATTGATGATTGTATATAGCTAATTATGATAGCTATTTTCCCGGGATAAGATATATAAAATATATTGACAATAGTAAATTTTTTTGATATTATAAAAGTATAATATTTATTAATTTAAGCCGATAAATGTGGGGGGAGAGAAAATGAATAAAATATTAAGTCTGGCAATTATCATGACTTTGGTCCTGGGATCTTCCTTAGTGGCAAATGCCAGCCTGGAAGTCCGAGGAGTGGGGACTTCAGCCGATGGCACATACCAGCTCATCTATGACAGTGACCGGAACCTCACTTGGTACGATTTCACGAATACCGCTCACTGGCCGGAGGCATGGCAGTTTCAAATGGACTGGGCCTCTGCATTGTCGGTCAACTTTGGCGGCAATGTTTATGACGACTGGCGGTTGCCATCAGCCGTAAATCAGGATGGCTCCGGCCCATGCGGGCCCGGATTGAATTGCACAGGGAGCGAGATGGGACATTTGTACTATACAGAACTCGGCAACTCTGCCAACGCTCAGACCCTTTATACCGGTGACTTCCAGAATTTACAGCCTACCTACTATTGGACAGGCACTAATTATTCGGATCCGACCTTTGCGTGGACTTTCCGCTTTGACCCTTCTAACAGAGGTTTCCAGGGCGCCGGTCACAAGATCAGCTTTGACTTCTCAGGCATTGCCGTTCGTGAAGGCAATGTCGTGGCCGCTCCTGAACCCATAAGCTCAATTCTTTTTGTCACAGGCGGGACTCTTTTGGCAGGCAGAAGATTTTTTAGAAGAAAGAAAAAAGCGTAGCATTCAGCTTTAGAACATGCTTTTTGCAATTTTTTTTGTAATATATTCAAGCCGATAACAGGGAGGGGATAATGAAGAAAATATTCAGCCTTGCAATTACTGTGACTTGGATCTTATTGTCTTCCTTAATGGCAAATGCCAGCAACCCTATGACAGCGACCTGGGTATAACCTGGTATGATTTCAGGAACGCAGCTAATACATGGCAGAATCAGGTGAACTGGGCCTCAGGCCTGTCAGTGAATTTTGGCGGCACCGTTTATGACGACTGGCGACTGCCGACAACCTTCCAGCCGGACCCTAATTGTGCCGAACATGCCCCCTTTCCTCCGTATGAAGGTTACGGTTATAACTGTTCCTCAAGCGAGATGGGCCATTTGTTCTATACAGAACTCCTGAACACACCAGGAGGCCCTCCTGTTAAAACGGGTGATTTTCAGGCCCTGCAGGCAAATGCGCCGTCTCAGGGCTTCTGGTCAGGCACAGAGTACATCCCCGGCGGGAACTATGGGTGGGTTTTTTATTTCAACAGCGGAGGACAGGCGGGCAGCGCTAAAAGCAGCAATTATTACGGCCTGGCGGTTCGTGAAGGCAATGTTGTGGCAGCGCCTGAACCTATAAGTTCCATTCTTTTTTTCACAGGCGGAACGCTTCTGGCAGGCAGAAGATTTTTAAGGAAAAAGAAGAAGGCATAGCCTTCAGCTTTAGAACGTTTATTTGGCAGACCGTTACTTTGTAATCTTCTGAAAATCACATCAATTTACCAATTTAAGTTGATCGAGACTTGTCCAGAATAGTAAATTTTGCTATAAACGGTAGTTTCCATATAGCATTTAAATCCCCCCTGTGTGATAATTATAGGATGTCCCTTAATTTTGCCCTTTTTCAAAGGCCCAGCGCAGATACACAGGCAACGAAATCAACATCATCCGTAAAGAGGCTGATGTAAAAGTCGCCCTCTGTTTCCCGGACACATATGAGATCGGCATGTCTCATTTAGGCCTCAAGATCCTGTATCAAACAATAAATAAAATCCCTTATGCCTCTGCCGAAAGGGTCTTTGCCCCATGGACAGACCTCGAATCATTTCTGAGGCAAAACAAACTCCTCCTGTCATCGCTTGAACATGATCGCGCTCTTAAGAATTTTGATATTGCGGGTTTCACCCTTCAGTATGAGCTCTCCTATACAAATATCCTGAACATGCTGGATCTGGGTGGAATACCTATCAGGTCTGCCGATAGGGACAGTGGACATCCTCTTATACTAGCCGGCGGGCCATGCGCCGTAAATCCCCTGCCCCTTGCGCCGTTCATTGATGCCTTTGTCATAGGAGACGGCGAAGAAGTCACAGGAGAGATCATAGAAACGTACAGGAATTTTAAAATTGCAAAATCAGCATTGAAAGAAAAACTGCTGGAGGCTCTTTCCGGCATAGAAGGAGTTTATGTCCCTTCAGTGCACACAGGCGGGCAAAGAATAAAGAAAAGACTTATTGAGGACCTGGACAATGCGCCCTTCCCTGATTCTCCTGTAGTGCCATTTGCTCAGGTCGTCCATGACAGGGCAGTCATCGAGATATCAAGGGGCTGCACAAGGGGGTGCCGCTTTTGTCAGGCAGGGATGATATACAGGCCCTTACGCGAACGCTCCCTTGATAAAATATTGTCCCTGGCAAAGAACTCAATTTCAAATACCGGCTTTGAAGAGATCTCATTTACATCTCTGAGCGCCGGCGACTATCCGGACCTTCTTCCGCTTATCAGGAATTTCAGGGCTTCATGCCCTGATCATCCCGTTGCAATATCACTGCCCTCACTAAGGGTCGGCGCCATAAGCAGTGAAGTTTTCAAGGAAATTAAAGGAATAAGAAAGACAGGTTTTAC
>JACQXH010000182.1 GCA_016208845.1 Nitrospirota bacterium
CCTGCCAGATAGAACCCGCCGTCACAGCAGGGACCGATGACAAAATCATTCTTGCTCAGTTCTGAAAAGGCCTTCCTGATAAATCCTTTCGGTATTGTAGGGCTGTCGCTGCCGATAATGAGAATTTCCTTATATCCTTTTTTATGGTGGTCCCTGAATGCATTGACCATCTTTTCGCCAAGGTCTTTGCCCCGCTGGTTGAAGCTTTTGATCCTGTATTTTATTGAGACCTCTTTCAGAAAATCGTTATCCTTTGTCGGTGCACAGGCTAAAAATACATCTATGCCTTTCATGCCGACACATTTAGAGACTATTACAGATATAAATGATTTATAGAGCTCAGCGGTCTTATCAGCCGGAAGATAAGGCTGCAACCTGGTCTTCACCTGTCCGGCAACAGGCGCCTTAACAAAAATTATCAGTGCCTTTTTCATGAACCCCCCTCCGGATCATCCCGGTCCTGAATAATCTAAGACAGTATACGCTATCCTAATTTACAGCGTCAAATGACTTAGATAAATCAGGCAGATAATCTGTAGGTATTTAGTCGCTTAGCTAACAGACGACAGACTAATAGACTAAACAACCTGAACAGTTAAAATAATTCATTGTTCTACCGATTTAGAAATGTCCTATTCTTACCTATTTAGAAATGTCCGATTTTCATGCTATTGCCTTAATACAAGTGAGGCATTCCCGCTTCTTTTGCTGTCATTCCGGCTTGTCCAGAATCTTTCTTTAAGAGGGATTCCGAACAAGTCGGAATGACAGACAGGAATGGTTTAAAAGGCAGGATAGCCTAACTTTATTTAGGACATTTCTATTTCTGGATTACAAGTTAAAATAATTCATTTGATTTGCGATCGATCAGGTGATAAAATAGGGCTGTTCTTAAATCACAACTATTGCATGGACGGAGGACACGGTATGAATATCAATTATATTCTGAAAGTTCAGGATGCAAAGGCTGCTGACATACAGAAAACACTTCAGGCGACAGGCATTAAGGTTACGAGCATTACCGAAGTGTATAAAGATAAGCCAGCTGAAGCACCGCAGCCTGAAGCTGAAGCCAAGGCTTAGCCCTGGAAATTGTTGCATGGAGTTTGTAAATTTTAAATTGGAACAATTAGGTTTTTCCGCCACAGGCGAACCGCCGAGGCTGGTTCGAATTAAAAATGAAAAAAATGGTACTTAAGACACAAATGCCTGAAATAGGCCAGCCGCGGCGCGGCAAGGTAAGGGACATTTACGACCTCGGTGAGCATCTCCTGCTTGTGGTGACAGACAGGGTCTCGGCCTTTGATGTAGTGCTGCCGAACGGCGTTCCTGAAAAAGGAAAGGTCCTGACATCCATATCTGTCTTCTGGTTCAGGATGATGGAGGATATCGTTGAAAACCATATTGTGGCGCTTGATGTAAGCGACTTTCCCCAAAGACTTCATAAATACAGGGATATGCTTGAAGGCAGGAGCCTGCTTGTAAAAAAAGCAGAGGTATTCCCGGTCGAGTGCATAGTGCGCGGTTATCTTTCAGGTAGCGGCTGGACATCATACAGGAAAGACGGCACGGTCTGCGGCATAAACCTTCCTGCAGGTCTGCTTGAATCTTCAAAGATCGAACATCCTGTTTTCACACCGAGCACAAAGGCTGAGTCAGGCCATGATATAAATATCTCTTTTGAGGAAACGAAAAAAATAGCCGGCCCTGATAAAGCAGCCCAACTTAAAGACCTGAGCCTGAGGATATACGAAAGGGCCAGGGATTTTGCCGCAGGCAAAGGCATAATCATCGCGGATACAAAGATGGAATTTGGGATCTACAATAATAAAATAATTCTCATAGATGAACTCCTGACCCCTGATTCATCCCGCTTCTGGGGCATGAAGGATTATGCGCCGGGCAGAGGCCAGGACAGCTTTGACAAGCAGATCGTGAGAGATTACCTGCTTACCCTGGACTGGGACCAGACCCCTCCGGGCCCGGAACTGCCTGCTGACATTGTGAACAAGACCTCTGAGAGATATCAGGAGATACTGAGGATATTGACAGCGTAACTTCAACAGGTTCCCGAAGAAGGGACAGGATATTCCCTATCACTCACAGGCTATTTTGCATGATGAAGTTCCTCTTCCACTTTTTCTGACAAAAGTATTTTCAACAGAGACTGGTAAGGGACATCCCGTTTGTTTGCCAGTATTCTTAATTTATCAAGCAAAGACTCCGGCAGGCGTATAGAGATGGTCCTCGTAGATGGTTTCAAATTCGGGAAGCGCGCCCTGACCATTTTTACACTGTCAAAATACTCTGTAGTATCATGAACGGCCCAGAAATCCCGCTCCTCATCTTCTGACTTGAATTTTGGAACAGGTTTAAGTTTTTTGTTCATAGAGCCTCCTTTCCCTGACATTCATGTTTCTTGCAGAAATAATTCTTAGTAATTTTCCATTGCCTCTGATAGTAAATATTATTGTCAGCAATTTGCCTGAGTTTGTCTGCCCCAGCGCCCTGAAACGCTGTTCCGTCTGACTGTGTTTTTCATCAGGGGTAACAAAGAGTGGCTCATTAAAGAATGCCTCCTCGCATTCAGGATAACTGACCCCATGTTTCTCCCAAATTTTAGTTATATTGCCCTTATCCCACTCAAACCCTTCAACATGAGATAAAATATACATAACGTTATTCCGCTCCATATATATTCATTATATACAAATTTTCAGTGAGTATCAACCCAGAAAATGTATTTCAAGAAACCAGAACCAAAAGTAGGCTCTGCTAATAAGGATATTGGGATACTAATCCCTTGGCTACTCACTTAGTTTGGCGCACTGACGCGCATGGGCTATGCAAACTGTCAATAAAGTATTAAACTATATTCATTAAAAGGCCGGGATTAAGGAAAGCCCCGGAGCCATTAAAAACCGGCAGTTTACAAAAAAAGACCGGGGCGCCGGGGAGCATTTCGCGATGTATATGAACAATATTAAGTTGAAAGTTTTCAGTATCTTTCTCAGCGTCCTATCCTTATGTTTGATCAGCGTTTGCGCCTATGCAGACAAAAAAGAGGCAATTAAATCCGCATCAGAGTATGATTACCCGCCTTATTGTCTTGTCTCAAAAGATGGCAGGGCCGATGGATTTTCTGTTGAGCTCTTGAGAGCGGCTTTGTCCGCGGTCGATCTCGGTGTGGAATTTAAGACCGGACCCTGGGAGCAATTAAAAAATGAACTCAGTGAGGGCACCATACAGGTTTTGCCGCTGGTCGGACGGACGCCCGAACGTGAAGCCATTTATGATTTTACATTTCCTTACCTTTCAGCTCATGGCGCAATTTTTGTAAGAAAAGGTGAGACGCGCATAAAAACGGTTGGTGACCTTGCAGACAAGACCGTTGTGGTGATGCGGGGAGACAATGCAGAAGAGTACGTCCGGAGAAAAAACATTTCATTTAATATTATCACAGTAGACACTTATACAGAGGCCTTTCAGTTGCTGAATGAAGGTAAGTATGATGCAGTTATTGCCCAGCGCCTCATGGGGCTACAGTTGTTACAAAATATGAAAATTAATACAGTTATCTCTCTGGATTTTATTATCCATGATTTCAGGCAGGATTTCTGTTTTGCAGTCCGGGATGGGGACAAAGAATTATTGTCCCTGCTTAACGAAGGATTATCGATCGTTATCGCAGATGGAACCTTTGATAAGCTTCAGAAGAGATGGTTTGGCCCGCTTTTAAAACATCCCCTAACATTCAATGATGTCATGAGATATGTTTTGATCGTTCTCATTCCCATTTCCGTTATTTTTATTCTGGCGTCCGTTTTCCTGCTGCGCCGGGAAGTAAGGAACAAAACAAAAAACTTACATCAGGAAATTGCAGAGCGCAAGCGGTCTGAGGAGGCATTACAGCTATCAGAAGTGAAGTTCAGATCTCTTGCTGAGCAGTCCATTACCGGCACCTGCATCATCCAGGACGGCAGATTTATATATGTGAATCCGCGTCTTGCAGAAATTCTCGATTTCAGTCAGGAGGAAATGATTGGCATGTCAGTGCTGGACTCGGTGGCAGAGTCAGACCGCAATATGGTGAGAGAAAATATACGAAAGCGGCTGTCAGGTGAAATATCCTTCATACGTTACACCTTTAATGCCCTTAAAAAAGATGGTTCCAGCGTCCCCATGGAAGTGCACGGGAGCACGATGATATATAATGGCCGCCCTGCGATTATAGCAACGCTTCTGGACATCACAAAGCGCAAGCAGGCAGAGGAGGCAATTTTCAAGGAGCATAATTTTAACCAGTTGATCATAGCAAGTGCCGGCGAAGGGATCTGTGTCTGTCATGAAGTTGGAGAATTTCCATATGTGCGGTTTACCATCTGGAATGACCATATGACGGCAATGACAGGTTATTCAATGGAGGAAATAAATCGTTTAGGCTGGTATCAGAGCATGTATCCCGATCCAGTGCTTCAGGAGCAAGCCATCGAACGTATGCAGCGCATGCGGATTGGTGACAACCTGCAAGGTGAGGAGTGGGAAATTACTCGTGCCGACGGGCAAAAGCGACGGCTACTCATCACAACCAATATTATCAGCAGCGGAGAAGGTAAGCCCCATATTTTGGCGGTGATGAACGACATCACCGAACGCAAAAAGGCGGAAAATGCCCTGAGAGAAGCCAAAGAAGAAATTGAGCGATGGAACCGTGAGCTGGAGAATCGGGTCAATGAAAAAACAGCTGAATTGGAAAGGACTCATAAGCAGTTAATACAGTCGGAAAAA
>JACQXH010000183.1 GCA_016208845.1 Nitrospirota bacterium
CTAAATATTCTCATTTATTACAAATGCTGCGTATCCATCTTACCCTCTGCAAAACCGGAGGGTGGGAATAATAAAATGCCGCGTAAAAGGGGTGCGGATGGAGATTTGAAAGGTTGTCTTTTGAGAGTTTTATCAGAGAGGTCGCCAGGCCTTCAGGGCTTCTAGTGAGTTCGCACGCAAAGCGGTCGGCCTGCCTTTCGTGCCTTCTTGAAATATAAGCGAACAAAGGGGTCAGTGGAAATAAGGCGATGCTTCCTATAAATCCCAGGACTACCGCTTTTGCAAAAAAAGAGCTTTGCTCAATTGAAAACAGTTCTGATAAGTAATTGGTTTGAAGTATCTTATGAGCAATAAAGAGCCCAGCAAAGGCCAAGGCCTCGGACATTACAATTAATTTAAGGACATGTTTTTTCTTCCAGTGTCCCATCTCGTGCGCAAGCACAGCAATGATCTCATCACTGTTCATTTTTTCCAATAGTGTGTCATAAAGTATTATTCTTTTTACCTTGCCTATGCCCGTGAAATATGCATTTGTATGTGAGCTTCTTTTAGAGGCATCCATCCTGAATATCCTGCTCACCTTTATGCCGGCCTTCATGCTAAGTTCTTTTATTTTATCCTCGAGGACCTGATCCTCAACCGGTGAGAATTTATTGAAAAGCGGTTCAATAACATAGGGTGAAATATACATGATAAAAAGGCTGAAAATAAGAAAGAACATCCAGACCCAGAGCCACCAGTGACCAGGACTTTCACTGACCAGCCACAGGCCGACTGCGATCAGTATGCCAGATAGAATTGTGGAGAGAAGTATGGATTTAAAAAAATCTGCTATCCATAATTTAGGGGTCATGGTATTGAACCCGTATTTATTCTCTATCTTAAAGGTGCTGTAAATACTGAATGGGGCGGACAGGACATTTTCAGCATAAACAAGAATTAAAAAGAAGGCAAGACCGGAAAAGATGAAATGCAAATCCAGCGACATTATCCATAAATTGTAAGCATTCAGCAACCCTGCAAATAAAAATGCGAGCAGGATGCAGTTGTTAATAATGGATTCCAAAAATGAAAACCTGCTGTTTTCAATAGTGTAGTCACAGGTCTTTGTTAATAATCCCTGGTCAATATAGCCGGCAAATTCAGGCGGGATGTCCTTGCCGTATTTCTTAAGATACTTAATGTTCATTATCTTCAGACTGTATCCGAAAAGCACGGTGCAAATATAACCAAAAATTATTATGAACAGTTCTGTCTTCATATATTATTCAATTCTATAAGTGAGTACACGTGCACTGCTTGCAGTGTCAGATGCTTTGAATAGGATAAAAAAGCCGTTAACCACGTGCCGGCAGGCAGGGACACAGAGGCACAGAGAAAAATAAAAAACGAGAAGTGAGAAATAACAGACAAGAGATTCTCTGTTTCCAATTTCCAATTTCCTATTTCCCATTTAGTTCTCTGTGTCTGTGGTAAATGAACTGCCGTATTTAGAATATAGATGCCGGGGACGCCGGAGATCATTTCTTTTGCTGGATCTGGTCCAGGAGGTCTTCTGCAAGGTCGGGATTAAGTTTTTTCAGGATATTATATTCCTGCCTTGCCAGATTTGTTTCTCCTGACTTAAGATGGGCCATCCCCAGGTTATAATGTGCCTCCGCAAATTCAGGCCTTATTCTGACAGCCTGCGCAAGGGCCTCGACAGCATCTCTGTATTTTTTAAGTTCGCCGTAAATATTGCCGAGGTTATAATATACTTCTGCATTCTTAGGATAGATCTTAACGGCCTTTTTAAGCGCTTCAACTGCCTCATCATTTCTGCCAAGCATTGAAGATACAATACCAAGGCCGATATATGCCTCACCATAACCGGGTTTTATCTCAACGGCTTTTTTATACGCGTCAGCCGCCTCTGTATATCTGTGAAAACCGTAAAGGGCATGGCCGAGGTTGCAATGTGCTTCCGCATAATCAGGCTTCAGTCTTATGGCCTGTTTAAATGCATCGATGGCCTGAGAATATTCCGCTTTTTCGCTATATTGAATACCTAGATCAAAAAAGGTCCTGGCTGTAGGTTTTTGCGCGTAAAGAATCTGGGCCGTCAGAATGAATGGCAATACGGCAAAAAGAACAATAAAGGTGGAATTAGAACGCATTGCCCTGAATATCATATAACCATTGTACTAAAAATGGCGATTTTTTTAAATATATAATCTGAGTCGTTATGTGACGGCACCATCTCCATTTTCTTTAGCACCATTTAAATATTTTGTCATGCATAAAACAATTTTGCATGTCCCATGTTATTGTTTCATAATAAAAAAATAACATATTGACTTTTTATTATCATAATGCTAATTTAAATTAAGGTGTCAGAAGTTTTTGTATGTAGACGGTAATGCCGCAAAGACTTTTAACTTTGTGGCATTTTTTTATGTGTGGTTATTCTGATGCCTTAGTTTTATAAGTAAGGAGGTATCAAGATGGCAAAAGGAACAGTAAAGTGGTTCAATGAATCCAAAGGCTTCGGCTTTATTACAGGCGAAGACGGCCGTGATTTTTTCGTCCACTATTCAGCCATCCAGGGCAATGGATTTAAATCCCTTGCCGAGGGTGACGCTGTCAGTTTTGAGTCCGAAAAAGGCCCAAAAGGCCCAAAAGCGATCAACGTAACCAAGGACTAATTGGACAGAAGGGTTAAAGGGTCCCGCCGGTTTTCCGGCAGGACCCTTTTTTTGAATTAAAGCACAGCGATAGTGACCGCCTCCCCGCCTTCGTCTTCATTCCCCTTCCTGCAGCTCTCAACAAGCGGATGGTCTTTCAGATATTCTCTAATAGCCCGGGCCAATATCCCGGTTCCTATCCCGTGAATTATCTTTATTTGTTTAAGCCCTGCGACCGACGCATCATTGAGATGCCTCTCTATAACAGAGAGCGCAGGGTCAACACGCCGGCCTATGACATTTATTTCTCCGCTGATGTTTACAAATGCATTCTCATTAATAACCGGCCGCCCGGTCCTGAGAATTTCTGGCGCTCTCCTTTGTACGGCAGAGTCTTGCGCGGGCTCGGAAAGTTCAGCAAAAGGGATCACTATCTCTTTTCCTTCTGCCAGTACTTTGCATCTCTGTGTTTTTCTATTAACTGACTGAACAATGCCGTGTACGTGCAGACTGTTGATAAATACTCTCTGGCCTTCATTGATTTCACTTAGCGATTGAATTCTATCAGGGGCAAGCTCTTTTTGGCGTACTACGATCTCCTCAAGCTTCTTATCGAGCTCTTTAGCGATATCCCCGGTTCCTGACAGCCTGGAACGCTTGAGATTCTCTAAGATTTCCCGTGTCTCTTTCTTTGTCGTTCTCACTATCTCTTCTGCTTCCTTAAACGCCTTTGTTAATGTCTCCCTTGCTGTTTTTTTTATCTCTGATATTTCTGTCATCAGCCGCGCCCTAAGGTTCTCGATCTCTATCCTTTGAATTTCGGCCGTGTTCAATTTTCTATCAAGTTCCATATTTTTATGTTTCAGTTCTGAAATGAGAGATTCTATCCTGGCACCGTCCTCTTGCAGAAATGCCCTTGCATCCCTTACGATGTCTTCATCAAGTCCCACCTTTGTACGTGACCTCCCCCATTTCCATTGCGGCGTTTATCATCCCGGGTTCAGAATGGGCAAATGACTTTAGCATGCCCAGATGAGTGGAAGCCACCGTAATGGCCCCCTGCTTTTTCAGTTTTCTCAGAATTGCACATGACAAAGCGCCGCCCTGTTCGGGATCTGTGCCTGTCCCAAACTCATCAATAATGACCAGGGTATCAGCACTGCTCTGCCTGATGATCTCTGATATGCGGGTAATGTGTGCAGAAAAGGTTGACAGGTTCTGCTCAATGGATTGTTCATCCCCGATGTCAGCAAGTACAGCCCTTATAAATGGGACCGTTGTACCGGAAACTGCCGGAATGTGCATCCCTGAAAGGGACATGAGATTAAGCACGCCTATCGTCTTGAGGGCCACTGTTTTGCCGCCTGCGTTCGAACCTGTAATTACCATGCATGAATGATCTCTTCCCATTTCAATATCAAGCGGCACAAGTTCTTCTTCATTATTTTCCTTTTTAAGGGTCTTCCAGAGAAGCGGGTGACGGCCCTTAATGATCTTCATAAACCCATTTTCATTTAATTCAGGCGGGGCCATCTGCATCTGTTCTGCAAATCCTGCAACAGCAAACAGGCAGTCAACCCTTGCTACTAAATGATAATCGTTTTCTATATCATGAAGATGCGTCCTCAACATGGCAGAAAGCCCCCTGAGTATCCTGTGCTCCTCAAGCTTTGCTTCTGCCCTGAGAGATTCAAGCTCATTGCCAGGATGCTGGATCGGATATGGTTCAACATACACGGTCTCGCCTGTGTTTGAGATATCATGAACTATGCCCGGCACATTGCTCTTGAAGTCCCTTTTTACAGGTATGACCCACCGGCCGTTCCTCTGTGCCAGATAAAAATCCTGAAGATATTGCTCAAGGTCCTTTTGTTTGAGCATCCCTTCCAGCATGCCCCTGATCTGGCCCTCGCATGACTTAATGCCCTTGCGTATATAAGATAGTTCAGGCGATGCATTATCGCGAATCTTTCCCTCCGGATCGACCGCCCTCTCAATTGCTTTCTTCAGATCATCATGTGTTATGAGAGTGCAGATAATTTTGCCAAGTCCGGGATAAAGAGGGCTTTCGCAGGATCTTTTCAATCCTGATGCAGAAGAAAAAAGCGGTATAAAGGCCCTGAGTTCAAAAGGCTCAAGCACAGAATCTGCAGGCCTGACCCTTTTGAAAAGCGGTGAGAGGTCTTCAAAATGTTCGATCCCGGACGGCTGTCCTCCAGCCAAATAAGTTCTGCATTCAGAGACAAGGTCCAATTGTTCCCTTATCTTGTTAATGTTATCAAGCGGCTTTATCTCCCTAACGGCATATCTGCCCGGTGCAGTGACAGCAAACGAATCTGCCATTTCCAAAATCTTTTCATACTCAAGCAAGCGGAATGTTTGTTGGTCCATAGACAGGCGAAACATGCAATAATTCTTATTTATTTTTTTTGAAAAATGCCTGGAAGTACTTAATGCTCGACAGGAACATGGCGCCTCCAAAACCTATATAAACCACGGCGAGATAAGGTCTGGGTATTTTTGAATGCCTCAAAATCATCCCCATTGTAATCATTACTGCGACAATGAGATAGCTCTTCAACGGCTGGAACGCAAAAATGCATAGTTTATCTTTTTTGTAATTAATGCGTTCTATATTGCGTCTTACGATCCTTAAAAACCCAAGGCAATATATCAGCAGGGAAAAAATCACTCCGGTTATACCTAACCAAACAACATTTCCGGAGTCTGCCTTTGAGAGCCAGCCAAACGCCATCCTGCAGAGCATAATGCCTACAATGCACCAAAGCGCTCCGGAGAGGGCTATCAGAATTTTTTTATCAACAGCGGGATTAAGCTTTTCAGTCAAGAGACCCATAAGGTTCAAAAAAGCAGGAGCTTTTCCTCTTTGATCCAGCTTCCATGCGTAGTACAGTGGGCTATAACCGTAAGGGTTCCACCGTCTAAATTTAAATATATGCTGACTGCCGGATGGAGCTTCTTATATGTTAAATGCATTCGCGCGGTAAATATTTTATTGATATAGAAATCAATAAAAGAAAAGTAGTGTTCCCCTTCCATGACGTGCTCAATCTCGCCGATCCTGACACTGACATCTGCGCATCGATCGCCCGGAATAAGGCTGCATTTTCGCGATATGGCCACAACAGGGACGTGATGCTTTTCAAAGTCACTAAGATTTACAGGATCAAGGGGCCTCCTGATCGCCT
>JACQXH010000184.1 GCA_016208845.1 Nitrospirota bacterium
AAAAAATACTTATATTCAAGCCAACGGTCGGAGTTTATTTGTGAAAACCTTACCATTGCTTCTAACTCCGAAAATTTTATCTTTTAAAAATTCCATGGGAGTCAAAAAAATATTGACCAGGCTCCCTTTTGCATTTATAGGCATAGTCTTCTGGTTGTTCATTTATATCATCTTCCGCAAAGTCCTTATTTATTTCAAAGGCATTGAGATCCTGGGGGATATCCTCTCAATAAAGCTCCTCTCCATGATCTTTCTGTCTTTTTTCAGTCTTTTGATCATGAGTAACATTATTACGGCGCTTTCGACCTTTTATCTCTCAAGGGATATCGAATTTCTTATAGCCAAACCCATTGACACCGGAAAAATTCAAACCGCCAAGACATTAGAAACATTTACAGTTTCATCCTGGATGGTCCTGTCATTTGCACTGCCGGTATTCATAGCATATGGAACCGTATTCAGGGCAGGTCCCCTCTACTACATAGCATTGCCGGCAATATTTATTCCTTTTCTTTTGATCCCTACAGGCATAGGGATAACGACAGCACATATTATTGCACGCGCATTGCCGGCAAAAAATGCGCGTGACGTCCTCATGATACTGGGGCTTATATTCTTTGTCGCGGTTTTTCTGCTTTTTCGATTTCTTCAGCCGGAAAAATTGTTGAAGCCTGAATCATTCCCAACCCTCCTTGATTACCTTGCAAGCATGGGCACGGATTCTTCCTTTATGCCGCATTTCTGGGCAACACAGGCATTACTGCCTTTGCTCAAGGCTGAAAGGGGCGGGACCACCCTCTATTTGCTGGTTCTCATCAGCAATGCAGCTTTTTTTATGTTAATAGCCTCATGGAGCGGCACCCGCTTTTACAGGGAGGCCCTTAACAAGGGAATGAGCGCAAAAAGAAAGGGCCTCAAATTCCCGTTTGAGAGGATCATCCCCTCTGCAGTCTCAAGACACAGGACCGCTCTTATGGTAAAGGACCTCAAGATATTCATGAGGGACAACAGTCAATGGCCTCAGCTTTTACTCCTGCTGGCCCTTGTTGTTATATACGTTTATAACTTTAAGGTCCTGCCTCTGGATGCGATCCCGGGAGCGCCTTTTATCGTCAGTCATTTTATAGCTTTTCTCAATTTAATACTTGTTGGGTTTGTCTTATCCGCGATTGCGGCAAGGTTCCTTTTCCCCTCGGTCAGCCTCGAGGGCCGCTCCTTCTGGGTGATCAAGAGCGCACCTGTAACGATAAAGGACTTTCTGCTGAGTAAACTTATTGCCGGCCTGATCCCCCTGATATTGCTCTCCGAGGTCCTTGTGCTTATTACAAACCTTATTCTGCATATAGACGGGATTATGCTCGCAGTTTCCATGTTCACGGTACTGCTTATGACGCTTGCCATAGGAGGCCTGGCCGTAGGCATGGGCGCTGTTTATCCTGAGTTTGAATACAGCAATATAGCCTCTGTGTCCATGGGTTTTGGCGGTATTTTTTTTATGATACTGGCCCTATTCTCGGTCATGCTGACAGTGCTTTTAGAGGCATGGCCGCTATATCTTTATTTCAACAGTAAATTGATAGGACGGGCCTTCGGAAAATATGAGATAATACAGGCTGTCATAAGCCTTGCGGCAGTAATAATCATTAATGCGATATGTTTTTATGTGCCGCTCCGTATCGGGATAAAAAAATTGGAGGAAGCGAAGAACTGAAAAAAGTTTAAATATCAAAATTCAAAGGTAACTATTCAGGTTGTTCAGTCTATTAGACTGTAGTCTGTTAGCTAAAAGACTAAATACCTACAGACTATCTACCTGAGTCGTTGCAATTTTTAATACATGGATGTGATCACAACTCATATAAACGCCGACTTTGATGCCCTGGCCTCGATGCTGGCAGCTAAAAAGTTCTATCCTGATGCAATGATGATATTCTCAGGCTCCCAGGAAAAAGGCGTTCGGGATTTTCTTGCCACATCGCCTGTTGCATTTGATTTTCCTAAACTCAAGGACATAAATTCAGAGGATATCAGCCTCCTGGTCCTCGTAGACGTAAGAAACAGGGAACGGATAGGGCTTTTTTCAGAAATACTTGATAAACCGGGGCTTCAGATCCATATCTATGATACCCACTCGCCTTCTCCTCATGACATAAAGGGGAGCAGGGAGATAATCGAGCCTGTCAGCGCGACAACCACTATTTTTACAGAGATGATACGGGACAATGACATCGATCTGTCTCCTGTTGAGGCCACTATACTTGCATTGGGCATATATGAAGAAACAGGCTCTCTCATTTTCTCTTCCACAACAGTAAGGGACATTACAGCAGCCGCTCACCTCCTGAGAAAGGGGGCTAACTTAAATGTCGTTGCAAGCTTTATCAGCAGGGAGCTGATGCCTGATGAGATCGAGCTCCTTAATGAGCTGATACACTCGGCTCAGGTCCATGTAATAAACGGTGTACGCGTAAAAATAGCACGGGCCTCAAGGGAAAGTTATATGGGAGACATCGCCTATCTGTCGCATAAAATAAAAGATACAGAAGATGCTGATGTAGTATTCCTCATGGTGATGATGGAAGACACGATCTACATTGTTGCCAGAAGCTCTGCGGTTGAGGCTGATGTCTCGGATATCCTGCAGCCCTTGGGCGGGGGAGGCCATTCTGCAGCAGCGTCCGCGTCTGTAAAAGATATATCCCTTGAGGAAGCAGAGGAAAGGCTTCTCAATATCCTGAAAGAAAAAATAAGACCTGCAAAAACAGCCCGTGATATCATGACAAGGCCTGTTAAGGCCATCCAGTGGGACAGCACATTAAAAGAGACTGAACAGGCCATGACCCGTTACGGGGTAAATGTACTGCCTGTGATAAAAGACAATTTTTATAAAGGCATAATATCCAGGGAGTCTGTCGAGATGTCGCTGTTTCACGGGCTTGAAAAAAACAAGGTCCAGGAATTCTGCTCAACAGACGCTTTGACTGTAACAACCTCTGCTCCCATGCATGAAGTCGAGTCGCTTATGATAGAGCGGAACCAGAGGTTCATGCCTGTGGTTGAGAACGGAAAGATAGTCGGCGCTATTACGCGTACCGACCTCCTGCGCTCGCTTTACGAAGACCTGCTCAGGAAAAGCAGGATAAGTGAAGAGCGGGTGACAGGCAAACCCGTCTCAGGAAGGAATATTTCCGCGATGATAATGGACAAGTTCCCGGACGAGGCCTGCGATGTCCTGAAATTGGCCGGAGAGGTTGCAAAGGAAATGAATTATTCAGCATATCTTGTAGGCGGCTCGGTCAGGGACATCATACGGGGAGAGGCAAATCTTGATATCGATATAGTTATAGAGGGTGACGGGATAGCCTTTGCGCAGGCCCTTGGCAAAAGGCTCAATGCAAAGGTCAGGGTGCACCAGAGATTCGGCACTGCTGTAATAGTTACGGGTTCGTTGAAATTCGATGTGGCCACTGCAAGGACCGAATACTATGAATCTCCCGGGGCCCTTCCAAAAGTTGAGATTTCGTCAATAAAAAAGGACCTCTACAGAAGGGATTTCACTATCAACACTCTTGCTATAAGATTAGACCCTGAGAATTTCGGCCAGCTCATTGATTTCTTTGGCGGACAGAGGGACATCAAGGAAAAGACCATCAGGATACTGCACAATCTCAGTTTTATAGAAGATCCGACAAGGGCCTTCAGGGCCATTAGGTTTTCAGAGCGTTTCGGGTTCAGGATAGGCAAGCACACATTGAACCTGATAAAAACCGCTGTAAGGATCAATCTATTCGATAAACTCTCCGGCTCGCGGCTTTATGATGAACTGAATCTCCTTTTCCATGAAACAGAACCATTAAAAGCGGTCAAGAGGCTGGCGGAGCTGGACCTGCTCAAATTCATCCACCCGGAGCTGGAATTGAACAAGGCGCTTGAAGAAAAGTTTGAAACCCTCCAGGAGACGCTCGCATGGTTTAATCTGCTGTTTCTGGATGAAGAAATAAACAGGTCCCATCTTTTCCTTATGGCGCTCTTTGAGGGGCTGAAAAAAGAGGAACGCGAAAAGGCATTGCAGAGGCTTGCGGTCCCGCCCCAGGCCAAAAAGGAGATAATGAACGGGATCGATCAGGCCCATGAGGCCTTTCTTCAATTGCAGGACCCATCGCTGACCGAGAGACATATTTACTACACCCTTAATCCTCTGGACATTCCGGCCATTTTATTTGCAATGGGCAAGGTGAAGGACAAGAAACAGAAAAAGGCCGTATCGCTTTATCTGACGACCCTGAGAAAGATCAAACCCGTGCTGAAAGGCAAGGACCTGCAGGCCATTGGATATAAGACCGGGCCTGTCTTTAATGAAATACTAAAGGCAGTCCTTGACGCAAAGCTCGAAGGCCTGCTCAAGAGCCGGGAGGAAGAGGAGAGGTTTGTGAAGGAACGGTTTCCTGTTTAAACCGACAAATGCAATTGGCCACAGAGCTTGCCATATTACAGAAAGTAGCTGAGCTCTGTGGTTTCGTTAAATGCATTTTCCTGCTTAACGGGTGTTCTTTTTTCTGTAATACCAAAATAGAAATGTCCGCTTTTACCGAAATAGAAATGTCCTAAATAAAGTTATGCTATCCTGCCCTTTTAAACCATCCCTGTCTGTCATTCTGGCTTGTCCAGAATCTTTCTTTAAGAGGGATTCCGAACAAGTCGGAATGACAGCAAAAGAAGCGGTAATGCCTAACTTGTATTAAGGCAATTGCATGAAAACCGGACATTTCTAAATTGGTAATAATAGGACATTTCTAAATTGGCGCAACACGGGTGTTCTTTTTTCTTGACAATCATAATAAAAAATAGTTAAATATCTTTATTAATCGCTGTTTCTAATCTAATACACTCATAATTTACAGAGAGATTTCATCAATAAGGGGGGAGTATGATACATAGAATTAATTCATTCTCTGCAATATTTGTCCTTTTTATTCTCCTTTTGCCGTCCATGTCTTTTGGAGATTCGATCACATGGTCTTCTAAAAACTACAATGCTTATGCTTCTGCGTCAATGGTGCTGGTATACAGCGGGGAATTAGTATATGTGATAGGCCCTTACGGTGAACCAGTTCCTGCCGAAGATTCTGAGCTCAAAAGCAGCACATCTTTACCACTAAGCGCCAGCGCACATACAGAGTATTGCTGTCTGATAGCTGAATCTTCAGTTTCCATGACCGCTTCTAATTTCAATATCAGCCTGATAACAGATGCTGCCACTGTAGGATATCCGCCTTACCCATATAATCCCTTTGGCAAAAAAGAATATATAAGTGGTAGTGCTGGCGGATACGGGGAATTTAACGGTAGTTACTGGGCAGGCTTGGATTATTTTAATTTATCATACTCATCTTCCGGGAATGGCGGCAGTCTCTTAGTTTCTCTATTCGATACAACAGATAACGCTTATTTATTCAATAACACTCTAAACCTAAATTTAAATAAAACAGATGATATTGAAGTTTATACACCTCT